>JANMVA010000553.1:0-4184 GCA_031392195.1 Saprospiraceae bacterium
TCGATGCCCTTGAAACGGGTGCAAATGTTTGTGAATTGGATCCGCGTGACATGTCAGTTGGTTATGGAGGCTACCCTGACGAAAGAGGTGTGGTCACATTGGATGCTTCCATCATGCATGGGCCAACCTATAGATGCGGAAGTGTAGCTGCCCTGGAAAATATCAAGAAAGCATGTTCAGTGGCACGCCTTGTCATGGAGCGAACAGATCACATGATGATCGTGGGAAAAGGTGCTTTGGATTTTGCAAAAGCTCATGGCTTTCCGGAAGAAAACCTTTTGACCGAAGAAGCCAGGCTTGCATGGCTTGAATGGAAAGAAAATCTCAGTGATAAAGATGATTGGCTACCTCCCGCTGATGGAAACTATAAGAACAAGCCACGCAAGCGCGGCACGATCAATGTGCTGGGTATGGGAAGCAAATCAGATGTAGCGGGTATTACAACAACCAGTGGTTTATTTGGAAAAATACACGGGCGTGTCGGTGACTCACCGATCATCGGAGCTGGATTATATGTGGATAATGAAGTAGGTGCCGCAGGTGCGACGGGAAGAGGTGAAGAAGTGATCCGTACGTGTGGATCGTTTCTGCTGATTGAAAAAATGCGCGCCGGAATGTCTCCTCAAAAAGCATGCGAATATGTCATTGAAAGAATTGTAGAAATAAACGGCGGAATTGATCGCGTTGATTTCAATGTCAAAATGATAGCGATGAATGTGGATGGCGAGATAGGAGTGGCGTCGGTCGATCCGGAAGAGAGCAACCAGATACCGTACGCAGCCGGTATCAATGACAAAGGATTTAAAGTGATTGAGGGGACGTCTTTGAAAAAATAGAAAGCAAGGGCATGGAGCATGGGGCATGGAGTATTTGTGGTGCTAGCGACCGCATTGTATCCTTAACCATCTTGATGGTTCGACATGCCAGGGTCTCAGAGTTCGAGAATACCTTCCGGAAATTCCATATGCAGGATCTTGTTCTCTTTATCGATTGAAGTGATGAGCTGATCATTTAGAGGTATCAGAATTTCTTTTTCATCCACGACGATGATGGCCATCAATTGCTGTGGAAATTCTTCTGTACGGAGGATATCAAATGTTTCACCCGATCGTTGGTCGATGATTTTGTACTCGTCCCATTTAGCTTTGATGTTTTTTGGAGAATGTTGATGTCTTGACTTTACCGTTTCAAGGGGGATGAAAATTTCATGGCCACCCAATGCATCAGATTTTTTCTTGTCCTTTACATCTTCCAAAGAAATCACAAAATGCGCTCCTTCTTCAACAGAAGAAATCCGGTATGGAACTTTTGAACCATTGATGTCCAGAAAAACAAAAGATCCTTTGCGCAGATAAGATTTGAATTGATCTTCGATCATCAATCGCAATTGCCCTCCAGTGCTGTGTGACTTTATGATTTTGCCCAGCAAAAAATAATTTGCATGCGAAGGATAGGATGAGCTCAATTATGTCCGATCATTACCTGGGATAGGATATATCCTTTGCTGGCATTTTCTAACCATGGCCGGCCGATGCATGGTCCAAAATCTCCGATCTCAATACAACGACTATCCAGAATGGTGTCAGTCTTTTGGACCAGGCCGATGTGACGAACATATTTTTCGAACACATACCTTTTCATTGCGGTATCATCAGTATCTGTCTGGCGGATGTGCATGACCTGCCCGGGAGCGAAAATAAAATCACCTATCACGTCCTGCACGTCAATGGCCTCAACCGAAGCTTCCCAATCCTGGTAGGGTTGCACATGCTCTGTGCCGATCAATACATTTGTATAAGGATTGATGTAGGATGTAGCGATCCATTTTTTTCCATCCTTGAGCGGAAAAGTCATTTTCCTGAACTTCAGATTTTCCTCCGTGCGGCTGGCTTCAAATTCGGATCTGGCTGTCGTCCACACATCCGTCAGTTTCCATGATTGCAATTCATCATTCCTTCTGGACCGGTGGATATAATATGTGGTGTCATCACCATTCGATACCAGGATTGAAGAAATCTCCTCTCTTAATTGAAAACGTACAGTGTCCATTTTATTTCCACCCGGTGCATCATCAAACACAATCGAATCAACCTGGTAATCGACATACTGCCCAACGACCAATGGAAAATATTCTTTGCTCTGATCAACAGTGGGATCCTCAATTTTATCCTCAACGCATGCGGCCAGAAAAATGAATGCGAAAGCCAGGGTAAAAAATCTCCGGTTCATCGATTTAGTTTTTTGAACTGAACTGAATGATACCACCTCCGACTACATCATCGCCTTCGTAAAAGACTGCTGATTGCCCCGGTGCGATACCACGCACATTCGCCATGAAGGAAACTTCTACTTTATCATCGTTCAACTGATAAAGCTCTGCTACTGTACCCGGATCACGATACCTGATTTTAGTCACGGTCTCAAGACCTTCAGGCAATTCATGATACTTCAACAAATTGATGCCTCCGACTGTCATCCGGTTGCGAATAAGATCATCTTCTTTTCCCAAAACGATGGTATTCGTTTCCGGAATTATTTCAGAGACGAACATGGGTTCCTGAAATGCCATACCCAATCCTTTGCGTTGTCCTACTGTGTAAAAAGGATATCCAAGATGTTTTCCCAAAACTTTTCCTTCCTTATTCACATAGGTTCCACCCTTTACTTTATCAGCTAATTCAGGAACACGGTTGCGCAGAAAACTTCGATAATCATTGTCGGGAACAAAACAGATCTCATAGCTCTCCGCTTTTTTGGAAAGTTCTTCATAACCATAATCGGCAGCAAGTTGCCTCACCTCCGGCTTAGTCATTTCACCTAATGGAAACATGCTTCGTTTGAGACATTCCTGGCTCAGTCCCCAAAGAACATATGATTGATCTTTATTGTGATCGACCGCGCGACGGATAAAATATCTTCCATCCTTTTCGCCAATCCGTGCATAATGACCTGTGGCAATAAAATCGCAACCTAATGCATCAGCTCTTTTTATCAATGCTTCCCATTTGATATGAGTATTGCAAAGCACACATGGATTTGGTGTGCGTCCGGAGAGGTATTCATCGACGAAATTATCGATCACATAATCACCGAATTCCTGACGGATATCGACGATAAAGTGATGGAAGCCTTTCTCGACAGCAACCTGCCTGGCGTCATTGATACTATCCAGGCTGCAACAGCCTGTTTCCTTTCGATCACCTCCGCTGGTGGCATAGTCCCAGGTCTTCATTGTGATACCGACGATCTCATAACCTTGCTCCTGCAGGATCATGGCAGTCACCGTAGAATCGATGCCGCCACTCATGGCGACTAATATTTTACCCTTATTACTCATTGCTTACAGCGGCAAAAATACGACTATTAACAGGAAGAAGCGGGCTCACACAGGTCATACAAGAATCATTAACGCTCTGTTACTACCTTTCTGACAGCCAACGTATATTGTGGTGAAACGAATCATCCACGTGCCAGAACTGAACCAAGAAACTCCCGAAACTACTGTGTCTCAGGCTCCTTCAAAGCCGCATATCCTGATGGTCAGTGCTGAATGCTATCCCGCCGCCAAAGTTGGCGGACTGGCTGATGTTGTCGGCTCACTGCCCCGGTACCTCAATAAAGGAGAGGCGAGATGCGCCGTCATCATGCCCGGATACCATAATGGGTGGCTATCACAGCAGGAATCAGCGGAGGTCCATATCAGCGCTTTTCATATGGGAGATGAATACATCCGGTACACCGTCTACTTCATCAGTAATCCGGACCTTGGATATGACCTTTATGCCATTGATATTCCAGGCAAATTTGATCGCCCGGGTGTGTATGGGGATCACGAGCATCCTTATTATAGGGATGAAATAGAACGTAACATTTCTTTTCAGCGCTCTGTACTCCACTGGATCATGCATTGGGAAACACTGCCCGATGTGATTCATTGTCATGATCACCATACGGCATTGATGCCATTCATGATGACCAATTGTCATGAATTCTGGAGACTGCGCGATACTCCAACTGTACTGACTATTCATAATGCTGCTTACCAGGGAATGTTTGGCTGGGACAGGCAATATCTGTTACCGGAATTTCCGAGAGAGCGATCAGGATTACTGGATTGGGGGCATATTATTAACTCACTTGCCTGTGGCATTAAATGCGCATGGAGAGTTACGACTGTGTCAGAA
>JANMVA010000564.1:0-2707 GCA_031392195.1 Saprospiraceae bacterium
GACTTTTAGTATGATAACAGTTTAATCACCTAGGCATGAAATTGAAATCTCTGTTTCCAGTAATAATCCACGGGTCGTTGAGCGTTAGACGAAACGACCTTTATAAGCTCCCAAAACCATGAGTAGCACTGACAACTATCTTTATTTTAAGGATGAAATATTTCCTGATATGCCCTTTGAGATCAAGCTGAGTCTTGAGCGGGTATTTCAATTTTGGGAGAATAAAGCGGCTAACGGCACTGCTTCGGAAAAAATACATGCGCAAAGCATTCTTGATTCAGTGGCGCATGCAGAAGTTTTAAGGCATCCGATCAGCGATCTCCGTTTAATCGAGCGGCATCATACTGAGATCGAAAGTCTCCTATCGGCGATGTTCCCTGATATTTTGACTACAAACGAGATCAAGGCTGCCAGTCTTCCTTTTTTTCCGGTGTTATTTAATATGTCAAAGCGATTGAGGAGTATCCTTGAAAAAGCCGGACCTGATTTCAGGATGGCAATCAAAGGTTTTGATGAGGAGGAATTATATATGCTCGGTTGTTCTTTTCTCATTTCGGTCATGTATAAGGTCAATGTGAATTTCAAACGGCCGCTTTATTTTGATATTCCGGATAGGGATACGGGTCACGTCAGGCATTACCGGGCCTTTATTAATGGTGACTTCGGAACGATCAAACCGAATGATAATTTCAAACCATTATCTCCTGAGGACATCCAGTTATTGATGGATAATAGTCGCGATCTCGAGTTGTGGAAGAAAATGATTCCGCCACTTACATTCACCTATGAGGGTCTTGCATTGATCACGTTGTTTGATCAGACAGAGGATGAATCATTGTCGGAGTTAAAGCAATTATTGCTGGAGAACAATGCGCTTCAGAATGAAGGTACCCTCGTAAAATTGCAGCAGCAATTGGCGCAATATCTGTCTATTGATAAGGTAGAGTTGGGCTTTGAAGCTTTTGATGAGGAGAGTGAAAGTCTGAAGGCGTTGCATGGCTCCATCCGGCCGAGCAAGCTCATGGGCACTGAGAATGAATCTTCGGTGGATGAATGTTTTTGTGAATATTCAGCTGATGCCCTGTTAGAGAAGAGAGATTTCTTCGCCATCTCCAATGTGAAGGAACTTAAAGACATGCCGTCTAATTTTATCAAACGCATGTATGATAAAGGCGTCGGCAGCTTTATTGTGGCGCCGTTGAAATATGACAATAAGATCATTGCTTTTATCGAATTGACATCGCCGACACAAGGTGTGCTCAATAGTATGGTGGCCAGTAAGCTTCGCCAGGTATTGCCGATGTTTACCGTGGCGGTCAGTCGATCGATTGATCAGCATCAGACACAGTTGGAAGCGATTATTCAGGATAAGTTTACATCGATCCATCCCACAGTTGGTTGGAAATTTTTAAGTTCTGCTGAGCGGATATTTCAGAATCGTGTGACAAACAAGGTCGATGAGATTGAAGAAGATATCAGCTTTAGTGATGTATATCCGCTGTATGGACAGTTTGATATCCGGGGCTCGTCCGATGCACGTAATTCGTCCATCCAGGCAGACCTGTTGTATCAGATGGATCTCGCAGATGATATTCTGATCAAAGCAAATAAGCATGACCATCTTCCGATCTATCAGCAATTATTGTTCAGGATCAATCAGTATCGATTGGCCTTGGGGCATGCGATCAATGCGGGTGATGAAGTGAAGATCCTCGATTTCTTCCGCCGCGAATTAGATCCGGTCTTCGAACATCTCAATACGATCGAAGAGATCAGTCCGATTGTGCAGCAGTATCGCAAAACGCTCGACCCGACATTGGGTGTAGTGTATCGTCAACGAAAAGATTATGAATCCTCCGTAACTACGATCAACGAGCGCATTGCTGATTATATAGACAATCAGCAGCGTATCGCGCAGAAAATGTTCCCTCATTATTTTGAGAAATATAAAACCGATGGGGTAGAGTACAATGCCTACATCGGACAGTCTTTGTTGCAAAACAAAACCTTCCACCCGATGCACCTGCGCAATCTCCGTTTATGGCAGTTGCTGATCACCTGTGGTGTGGAGAATCTGCATCAGTCCTATAAAGATGAGTTGCCGATGCCGTTGGGCATTACATCATTGATCCTCGCACATAGCAATCCATTGGCGATCCGTTTCCGTATGGATGAGAAGAGGTTTGATGTGGATGGTGCTTACAATATCCGTTATGAGATATTGAAAAAGCGTATCGATAAAGCTTACATCAAGGGTACATCTGAAAGACTTACTCAGCCTGGTAAATTGTCGATCGTCTACAGCCAGGATTGGGAAGCGGAAGAATACATCCAGTATCTCACTTATCTCCAGTCGATTGATTATCTCGACAAAACAATTGAACGTCTGGACCTTGAAGATCTGCAGGGAACTGCGGGTTTGCAGGCGTTGAGAGTTGGGTTTAAGTATGAGATGTCGCCTGATGTAATTATTAAGGAGATGATGCAGGAGGTATCTTCGTAGATCCCTAAATCCCTAAATTTTCCTGTACCCCTAAATCCCCTAAAGGGGACCCTTCTCACTGCTAAAGGGTTATAACAGAATTTATTTTCAGTGATCATCTTCTTGTTATCGCATAAAAATTTATTTCTGGATAAAAGGGTCTCCTTTATGGGATTTAGGGGTGAGGAGGCCGCATGTCGTGTAAGTTTTTTTTCTCCAAGTAGT
>JANMVA010000627.1:0-2809 GCA_031392195.1 Saprospiraceae bacterium
GTTCTGGTTTAGCGCAGTGATATGTCCACGGTAGGCTTTGGTTTCTTCAACACTGTGGCTCAATTCCTGCATAGCCTGGTTCATCCTGTCATAGAAATTTCCCATCGACTTGATTTGGTCAGAAGTCTGTGAGAAATCCACTTCCTGAAGGGCTTTCAGCGAACTCATGCTCTTCGCCATGATTTGTAGTTCGGACAACATTCCTCCGAGTTGAGTTTCAACTTTAGCACCATTGAGAGGTCTTAGATCATCTTCAAGTTCACCAGCCGCAATTGGAGAAATCTTGCTGTTATATCTTTCCAGTCCTGGATACAGTTTTTCCCAGTAGTAATCTTTTTCCGGTGGTATAAGACCTAGCATAAGGAAGATAAAAGCTTCAACGGAAAGACCGACGGTAATCATGAAGTCTCCCCATGAGGTGCTTCTGATCTTACCTAAGGCACCGATCATAACGACGGCAGCTCCGACTCCAATGATGAAGTTTTTTAAGTACTTGAATGAAGCAGATTTAATAATGCTGTTCATGCTTGTTGAGATGTTTTAGTTGTTAAATGATTAATGATTGCAGTTATCAGGTATCGCCGGCAAATGAAAACCTTGCAATGACCCGGTTTGTCTTAAATTAATGTTTGCTCAATTCTGAATTACCTGGTAATGGTCTATACGATAAGTCGCCAGGTGATTAGTTTGTATCATTTATTGCTCTTCCAAGGAAAGTCAGGGCGCAACGGAAACCGATGTAGGATTTGGTAGTATCCTGATACTCCCAGGCGCGTGTGCCTGTCTGTAAATAATAGGCTACATCTTTCCATGATCCCCCTCTTATAACTTTACGCTTATACACCGGAGGATCATCAACTTTAGCATCATACTTTATGTCAGGGTTGTTGTCGTGTACGATTGAATGTGCATTTTCAAAGAAAGCAGTTTCAGTCCATTCTGCTGCATTTCCTGACATGTTATACAATCCGTAGTCGTTAGGAAAATAGGCATCACCTTTTACTGTATAGTGACCTCCGTCTTCAGGATAATTACCACGGCCTGGTTTGAAATTGGCGAGGAGACAACCTTTAGCATTGCGCAGACCATAACCACCCCATGGATATGGAGTCAAATCATGACCGCCACGGGAAGCATATTCCCACTCATGCTCGGTTGGCAAACGGAATTCTTCCGTGTTTGGCTCATCTTCTCCTTTATATGTATTCCAGAGGTTTGTACGCCAGAAAGAAAATGCTTTCGCCATTTTCCAATTGACACCAACAACAGGGTAATCATCAAATGCAGGATGCCAGAAGTAATTCCTGGTAAACGGCTCATTGTAGGAATAAGCGAAATCGCGGATCCATACCAGTGTATCCGGATATATGCTCACTTCTTCTTTGTTGTTAATTTCTGTTCTTTTTCCTTTGAAGTTTGGATCTGCAGCTTTTCTCCAGTCTTTCCACTCGTATTCGAACATCAGTTCCCGTGTATCGATCTCTTTTTTACCGGCAAAGACATCATCTCCCTGGTAATACATATCATCAAGTGTCTCATCGGCCCAGTCGATTTCATATTCCCAATCGATCTTCTGATTACCAAGGTCGTCCTCGATGAAGTGATCCAGCGTCGTGTGAGCGATCGAATCCCGGACGTAGTTCACAAACTGGCGGTATTCATTATTGGTGATCTCGGTATCATCCATGAAAAAACCTATAATGGAAACCTGGAGAGGTCTCTGCATATAGGAATTGAAGATATCCTGATCGGCTTGTCCAATATGAAAAGCACCACTGGGAATATATTCCATGCCGTATGGATTGATACCCGAATATTTGGGTCGATCCATGACTCCTACAAGTTGTCCGGACTCGCTGGAGCTACAGGCACTGAACAGATAGGCCATACTCAGAACGGCCAGAGTTGAGATTGAAATGTTCCTCATCCTTTTTATAAAAGTTTCGCTGTTTTGGGTAGCTAAAAAAAGAGGCGTAAAGATAGTTTTTTGACTTTGATATCCAAACAAATATCTTTTTGTGACTACTCAAGGGACAGCATAATCTATGCCAACAAGGGGTGTAACGACATTATAATTGATAATATTATCCAGTTCGAAGAATTTAAATTTGTCAGCAAAAAAACCTTATATACTGACCAATTATAATTCATAACCTACAGATAACATTACAATTACACTCTATAAATTGAGGTCTTTCGGATCCAGACGGTTTTTTTACCGTTTTGGTTTTATAGATTCCTGGGGTTGTAAATTGTTCGTGGTGGCAATCCTGCACCAATCATTTTTCCCAGATTATATCTAATAATCAGCTCATGTGTTCCGTCATGTACTGTGTGTAAGGTGCTGAGTCCGATGTCATATGCATAATGCAGATAAAACTTAGGAGAAAGCCTCACACCTGCCTGCAATATCAATGCATCGATATTACGATTCCCAAATCCCCTGTACCCTATCCCGGCGGTAATGATATTTTCCCATTCAGCTCTGACCGCGACTTCGGCCTGGGTTTGAATCAAATCTGATTTTATATAAACGACGGGGTAGATTGAAATCTGTTCGAAGGATTCAATGAAGTATTCCCCAAAAAAATGAAAACCAGCCCTTGGATAGAAATTCAAATGATCACCAAGATGTAGACCGGATGGATAATAGTTAGTCATCGACAACCCGGCTTCGAAATAATCCCCGGCAAAGTATACACCGGCCTCGACCATCGGAGAAATTCCACTGATATACCCATTCGGAAGAGTGACATCCATGTGATCAATGATGCTGCCTTCATAATGGCCATCGGGTGTCCTAAGCATG
>JANMVA010000640.1:0-3899 GCA_031392195.1 Saprospiraceae bacterium
CTGAAATGGTCGCTGGAAAAATTGTCTTTTTTAACCGTCCCATGGATAAAAGCCTGCCCAGCATGAATTCAGCATATGGAGGTGCGGTGGATCAGCGTGCTTATGGTCCTCCGTTGGCGGCACAGAAGGGAGCGGTTGCAGCTGTCGTGCGCTCGATGTCACCGAGACTGGATGATCATCCGCATACGGGTGTTACAGTTTTTAAACCTGAGGATCCAAAAATTCCCGCTGTTGCTATTAGTACGAATGATGCAGAACTGTTGAGCAAATCGATTAAAGCGAATCCGACGACGATTTATGTACGCACCACATGTGGCATGAAAGGTGAGGCTACATCTTACAATGTGATCGGTGAAATAAAAGGATCAAAGTATCCCGATGAAGTGATCTTAATCGGAGGACATCTGGATTCATGGGATATTGGAGATGGAGCGCATGATGATGGGGCGGGATGCATGCAGTCCATGGAAGTATTATACCGGTTAAAGAAAAATGGTTATCAACCTTTGCATACGATCCGTTGCGTTTTATTTATGAATGAAGAAAATGGATTGGTCGGAGCTTTGAAGTATGCGGAACAGGCAATTGCAGGTAAAGAATTTCACATTGCCGCTATTGAATCCGATAACGGAGCGCATACACCACAGGCATTTGGCTGTGCTCCGGGAGCAGATGGAAAGCTCGATTTGCATTTATCGCATATGGCTACGTATATGAATTTGCTTGAGCCATATTACATCCAATTGCAGGCGGGTGGGGGTGGAGCCGATATCGGACCGCTGAAACCAACTGCGGGAATCCTGATTGGATTGAGGCCGGACAATGGGCGATACTATGATTATCATCATTCCGAAATTGATGTTTTGGAAAATGTGCATCCTCGTGAATTGGCTTCGGGGTCAGCAGCCATAACTTCACTTGTCTACCTGATCGATCAATATGGTATTGGGAAATGAAAGAAGTAAAACTGCATGATCTCACCTTCGAACCTTTTATTACTGTTGCCGAAATAAAAGAAGTGGTCGATGGGATCGCAGCGAAAATCGATCGTGATTATGAAGGGCTCAACCCTGTATTATTGATTGTCCTCAACGGTGCTTTCATTTTTGCGGCTGACCTCGTTCGCACATTAACGATTGCATTGCGACTGGACTTTGTCAAAGTGAGTTCGTATGCAGGCACACAATCTTCAGGACAGATCGGAGAACATTTTCTATGGAAAATTCCATTGGAAGGACAGCATGTGATCATCATTGAAGACATCGTCGATACAGGACACACGCTTGCTTATCTGAAGGAAAAAATTAGTTCCAGCAAACCCGCATCATTGGAAACTGCATGCCTGTTGAAGAAACCGGCTGCATATCAGTATCCTGATCAAATCAAATATGAAGGCATGTCTATCCCTAATGATTTCGTCGTGGGGTATGGTCTTGATTACAATGGACTTGGCAGAGATCTGGATTGCATTTACAGGAAAAAAGACGGATGAGCCTTTTGATCATCATATTAATCATCTATGGTGCCCTCATCATTATTTTCTATTTCCTCCAGCATTTATTTTTCTTTCGTCCGGAAATTCTTCCCAAAGATTTCAGGTATCAATATTCATTTCCTTTCGAAGAAAAACAATTTGACTTGCCGGATGGTGGGCAAATCAATGCGATTTGGTTTAAGGTCCCCAACAGTCTGGGTGTCGTTTATTTTCTGAAAGGCAACAGCCGCAGTATAAAAGGGTGGGGGAAATTTGCGAAAGATTATCTCGGCAAGGGATATGATTTCTTCATGATGGATTACAGAGGTTTTGGGAAAAGCCGCGGCAGGAGATCAGAACACATCATCTATAGCGACACAGAGTATATCTACAATTGGCTGGCCGAACAGTATGATCAGAAAAAGATTGTGGTGCTGGGCCGTTCTCTGGGTTGTGGATTTGCTGCGCGTGTGGCTGCATGGAATCATCCGAAGATGCTGATCCTGGATTCACCGTATTATAGCTTTCAATACCAGATCCATCGCTTTGCATGGTTCCTCCCGTTGCGCTGGATATTGCGATATAAAATTCCGACGTGGAAGTATTTGCAAAAAATAAAATGTCCTGTTTACATCATTCACGGTGACCGTGACTTTTTGATTTCATACGAACAGGGTGTCCGACTGCAAAAGCTGATCCCGGATCGGGCTACACTCATTACGATCAAAGGAGGACGACATAATAATCTTCCTTCTTTTGAGTCTTATCATAAGGCCTTGTATAGGATTTTGAATAATTAAATTCTGCGGTGTTCCGCAATGAACCTAACTTATGTGGTAACAGTTGTGCCCAATTTCCATTTCGAAAAGCTAAATTTGTCCAACAAAATTGTTTGAGCACTCGTATGACAATTTCAGTTGAAATCAAGGCTCGTAAGTTAACAATCAACTGAAAAGAAATTGATCTGGAAAACGGACAGGCGAGCAAGCAAACCCGATGATAAACAAAAGTAGAAGGGCACAAGCGAGTTTTTTGTTGGACGAGCTTTTTTGGTTACTTTTTTTGCGGAAAAAAAAGTGACATGCATAGTGAGAAAGATTAGACAGTAGATAAGTTTGATCAAACTCTGGACCCAGAGTTTGATCTCCCCTCACAAAACGAAGTTTTGCTAACACCAGGACGTAGGTTAACCTGCGCCCAACGTAAATCAAATGATCACATTTTTTTAACCTCAATATTAAACTTCATTTAAAAATTTGCAGGACATACTTCATGCTGTTAGCTTTGAGTTGTAATTCAAAATTCAAAACTTAGCTAACATGAAAACCACATTATTAACCATTGCCTTATTTATTCTTGGTTTATTCCAGGCCTCTGCGCAAGTCCAGTATTCAGTTGTGACCACTGTAGAGTCCATCGTGCCCGCCGGTCTTGGCCGTTCCAGGATGATCTCTAACAAAGAGGATCTCAATACTGCCAATTACACCACCGAACGTACAGATGGCAAAACCAGCCAAATGGGTACGGTCAAGCGCAGCGAATTGAAAATCGACAACTTCGAAGAAACCAAGCTGCTCAATTTTTACAGCCTCGGAGGTATCAACTTCCAGAATGTGGCTTCTAACGATGCTATGATCTCTGCCAAACTGAATGAAATGTCAGCTGCCGGATGGACGCTTGCCTTTGTGACGGCTGCAGTTGAATCTGATGGAGGTACGACCGATGGTGAGGGGATCTTTACGACGCGATACATTTTCAAGCGCGGTTAAAACCATTAAAAATCTAAAATGAATAAGTAGTGATATGTCGCGACCTGTCACTACTACTTCATTTTAGATTTTATCTATCGTATTTTGTGCCCGGATGGAGGAAAAGACCATTAAGCATGTTTCAGACCGCAAGCAGGATCATATCGACCTGGCTTTTGCAGCTGATATGGCCAACCGCGGCACAGACAACCGGTTTTATTATGAGCCTATGTTGTCAGCCCATCCAGCAGATGATGCGGATATCAGCATTTCATTTTTAGGGAAAAAACTGAGTGCGCCATTATGGGTCAGCAGCATGACTGGGGGAACTGAGAAAGCTCTTATTATCAATCGTCGTCTGGCAGCCTCATGTGCAAAGTTTGGTTTAGGAATGTGCCTTGGCTCCTGCCGGCCACTTTTGAAGGACTTGTCAAGATTAGCTGATTTCGATGTTCGCGACATCATCGGGCCTGAGCTGCCATTGTATGCAAATCTTGGAATTGCACAGGTAGAATATCTCATCCATCAGAGGAGGACAGATGAGATGGTGGACCTGGTGACATTATTGAATGCTGATGGACTCATCGTGCATATCAATCCGCTCCAGGAATGGCTTCAACCGGAAGGCGACCGGATCACAAGGCCACCGATCGATACATTGAGCCAGCTTATTGATG
>JANMVA010000424.1:0-7371 GCA_031392195.1 Saprospiraceae bacterium
GTCGACGAAGTGGCACCTGTCGTGTCCTTCGCCATTTTGGGAGAGCATGCGGCTATTGCAATAACCGTCAGCAATACTAAATATTTCATATGATGCATTTCAAAAATGAATTTATACAATTGAATAAAAGAGGAATGATCAGGATTTAGTTTCCTGGGCTTTGGGCAAATAATGTAGCACTACCCGGTTAGTCGGTACCAGATATTTTTTGGCTGCATTCATGATGTCTTCACGTGTCACAGCGAGATAGCGATCCACTTCTGTATTGATCAGGTTAGCATCACCAAAAAACATGTGGTATGTAGCAAGGCTTTCCGCAATACCTGCTACACGACTATTGTTGGTGACAAATTCTGATTCGATCTGATTCTGCAGCTTTTCAAATTCCTTTGTCGTGATCAATTCTTTCTGCACTTTCACCACTTCAGCATCGATTGCTTTTTCAAGCTCGCCTACATCCACACCCATATTGGTAATACCAAATGATAGTGAAATCCCCGGGTCTTCAAGTGCTAATGGAAAGTTTCCTACGAACAAGGCTTTTTGTTGCTCATCCACCAATGAACGATACAACCTGGAGCTCTCGCCGCTTGACAGAATTCTCGACAGCATGTCTACTGCATAATAGTCCTTCGTGCCCTGTGCCGGAATCCGGTATGCCTGGATGACAGCGGGTAATTGAATATTATCATACACCGTATCCCGGATCTCTGCTGTTAAAGCAGGCTCAGCAATGCGGGGGCGATAAACTGCAGTTGCCGATTTAGGAATACCGCCGAAATATTTACTGACTAAGGCCTTTGTTTCAGTGATATCGATATCACCAGCAATAGACAACACGGCGTTGTTAGGTACATAGAAGTCTTTGTAAAATTGTTTGTAGTCTGCTTCTTCGGCAGCAGCGAGATGCGCCATTGATCCGATCACCGGCCAGCGATAAGGATGGACTTGATAAGCACGTTTGAATGTTTCTTCAAGGATCGAACCATACGGTTGATTATCGATCCGTTGGCGGCGTTCTTCTTTCACTACTTCACGCTGTGTCTCGATGCCTTTCACATCCACTTTGGCATGCAGCATTCTTTCTGATTCAAGCCATAGGCCAAGCGCAACCTGGTTGCTTGGTAAAATTTCGTAGTAATAAGTTCTATCGAATGAGGTATTTGCATTTAAGTTTCCTCCTGCATTTTGAACATATTTATCGAATTCACCGCGTTCCATATTCTCGCTGCCTTCAAACATGAGGTGTTCAAAGAAATGAGCAAAACCTGTTCTTTCCGGGTTTTCATTTTTTGAACCTACGTGATACATCACAGATACTGCGACAATGGGTGTGGTTTTATCCTGATGAAGGATGACATGAAGACCATTGTCGAGGGTGTATTGCTCGAATGCGAGCTTGTTTATCTGTCCGCTCAGCGGAACAGAAACTGACAATAGTCCAAGGATGGAAAATAAAAATAGACGCATAATTATAATATTTGTTTGAGTGCTAAAGATAGTTTGGATGGTCCCTGCGGGCAGCATGATATCTACAAAGGAGATAAAATATCTGACAAATCAGGCGGAGAATGAAGTGCCGCAGCCGCAGGTTTCTGTGGCATTTGGATTATTGAAGATAAATCCGCGGTTATTGAGGCCATCGAGCCAGTCAATTTCCATACCCAGAAGGTATAGGCCATGTGCCTTGTCCATCAGGATTCGGATCCCTTCAAACTCATATATCGTGTCTTTTTCCTTTTGCTCGTCAAAACCCAGCAGGTAGGAAAAGCCGGAACATCCCCCGCCTTTCACACCAATCCGAAGCCCAAAATCAGCAGGAACATGTTGTTCCTCCTTAATCCGTTTGAGCTGGGCAATGGCGCCGGCAGTCAGTTTTACCGGTGATGAAGCAATTGTTTCGGTCATGAATGATCTCCTTTTGTGGATACAAAGATAAGAACCTTTGATTTAGGCTGGTAAACGGGGAAATTCCCGGCTGAGTTCACCAGTTATTGCCGTTTACTTTTACATCCACTACCTCTTTGTTTAATCCTTAAGAGCTAGCTCTCTGCAAGCTCAGACCCCTAAATCCCCTAAAGGAGACCCTTCTCCTTGTGCATTGAATCAATCGATTAATCTCAAATCCAAAGTCGTCATTCGACATTGGTCGTACCTCTAAATGAAAATTATGTTTTGTCTTTGGCCGAACATATCTAGTGAGCCTTAGCCTTAGCCTTTTCCTTACGGTGTTTGCTCCAAAAACCCCGGGGTATTGAATTAACCTTAGTACACCGACTGCACTTTTTTCCCCATGCCCAACGGTTACTGAGCTGTAGGAAAAGGATGTGAAATAGCAGGTCGAAGAATGCTCCATGCTCTCCCGCTACATTTCTGGATGCAATGGCGGGATCTTCGCTGCGCTACGACATGCCTATTATTTTCCCTATGCTCTATGCTCTATGCCCTATGCTTAATTACATTTGTCATATGACGTGGACCATCCTGATAGCACTGATCCTTTCGCCTTTGATCGTTTTCCTGGCTGTATATTTTACGTTCAGACAATATCATCAGCAACAATTAAAATTGCAACTGATCGACAGCAGGAAGATCAAGGACTCAATCACCTTACCATTGAAGTTGCAGGCATATGAAAGGTTGATCCTCCTATGTGAGCGTATTGATTTTGCAGACCTTATGTTGCGCCTGATCACTCCCGGGACTTCTGCCAGGGAATTGCAATCTGCTATGCTGATTGCTGTTCAACAGGAATATGAACACAACCTCACTCAACAACTTTACATCACACCCGAATTATGGCAGGTATTATTATCTGCGAAAGGGAAAACGATGGATATCATCACCCATGCCGGAGAAGGGTTAGAAAATCATGCTACGGCAGAGGTGTTTGCCAACAAGTTGATGACTATTGTTTCACAGGAAAGCTCATTGCCGTCCCACATCGGCAAAAAGGCAATCAAAACCGAATCATCATTATGGCTATGAACAAGTTTATCATGCCGGTACTGTTCATCCTTCTTCTCGGAGGATGTACAAGCATGCAACACATCAGCAAGACTGATGTCAACTACACCGTCATCAAGGTGGAATCAGCACCACAGGGAGATGAACAGGTCAATGCCATCATTGAGCCATATAAAGCACAGTTAGATGCAGTCATGAATGAAGTACTGGGTGTCTTGCCGATGGACCTTTCCAAGCAGAAACCTGAGTCAACACTGGGCAATTGGGTAGCTGATGCAATGGTTGAGCATTTGGTTAAAGAAGGATATCCTGTTGATCTCGCGATTGTCAATTATGGAGGCTTGCGGGTTCCTTATCTGACAAAGGGCGAATTGACCAGGGGAGAATTATTTGAATTGAGTCCGTTTGACAACACCATACATGTGGTGAATGTGCCCGGAGCAAAGCTGGATTCTGTATTTATCATGATTGCCGAATCTGATGGATGGCCTGTGAGCAAGAGTGTCAACCTCACTATCGGCAATAAGAAGGTTGTGAAAGCCCAGGTCATGAATCAACCTATTGATCCTGGAAAGATCTACAAAGTCGCCACATTAGATTATGTAGCGAATGGCGGAGACAATATGAAAGTTTTTATACCTCTCAGCAGAGTGCAGACCAGTTTTTTGCTGAGAGATATTCTGATAGCGAATGTAAAAGAAGCAACAGCTACAGGCAGATCCATTAACCCGGTCCTCGATGGCCGAATCATCAACCAATAAATCCAAATCACATGTGGACCAGACGCGAGTTTCTCTATAAAACTGCAGGCACCGGAGCTGCATTAACTCTTCCGGGCTGGTTAAGTGCAGGCATCCTGGGTGCAGAATTGAGCAAGCTTGTCATCCTTCACACAAATGATGTACACAGCCGGATAGAGCCATTTCCGGATGATGGTTCTAAAAATGCAGGACTTGGTGGTGCTGCCCGGCGTGCTGCGCTGATTGAAAAAATACGATCAGAGAATGAGCATGTATTACTTTTTGATTCAGGGGATATTTTCCAGGGCACACCGTATTTTAATTTCTTTCTCGGTGAAGTAGACATTAAGCTTATGGCAGAGATGAAATATGATGCCACGACGATGGGCAATCATGATTTTGATGCAGGCCTTGAAAATTTTGAAAAGCAGATGCGGGAGCATGGAAATTTTCCATTGATCATTTCCAACTATGATTTTAGTGATACGATCCTGCACGATAAATATGTACCGCGGAAAATTTTTCAGAAAGGAGATATCAGGATCGGAGTGACCGGTGTTGGTATCGAGTTGAATGGATTAGTACCGCAGGACCTTTATGGTTCGACGCAATATCAGGATCCGATCAGGCAGGCCACAGCTCAGGCGAATATTCTGAAGCATGATGAAAAGTGTGATCTCGTGATCTGTCTCTCACACATTGGATACAAATATGATAAGGAGAAAGTAAGTGATCTGCATCTTGCACGTGACAGTCAATCAATCGATCTCATCCTGGGTGGACATACACATACATTTATGGATGCACCGGATATTCAGCGTAATAAAGATGGTGATCCGGTTGTGATTCACCAGGTTGGATGGGGAGGCATGCGGTTGGGAAAAATCGATGTGACGTTTGAACGGAACAAGAAGAATAAATGTGTGAGTTGCGATGGGATCTGGGTGAAAAACTGACTTTAAATGTGATCCGGAAAATGACGAGAATCAAGGCAATGTCTGACAGTCAATTGATTATTGGAGAGTATAAAGTAAATATGTAACGATTTCATAATCAAACGCTTGAATTTAATTTTGAGCTTTTCGTTAAAAAAGAACATCTCAACGCTCATCCATAGATTTTTTTTTGATCTTTGTCCAATTCCCGCAGTAAGTGAACATAAAATCAACCGTGCACAGCAAAGCTCATCCGACCCAAAGACTCCATCCGGAGTTATTCGCCGGCAAGGCTAGTGGGATAATTCAATAACCTTTTAGTTCAGGTAATAATGGTGCATGACTGCAATGCGGTTTGGAATGGGTGTCTGAGCGTGATACGTGAAGAAATCAGCGAACAAAGTTTCAAGACCTGGTTTGAGCCCATTCGTCCCATTCGATTACAGGAGAATACATTAACGCTACAAGTACCTAACCGTTTTTTCTTTGAATGGCTTGAAGAACATTACCTGACTGTCCTGCGCAAATCTATCCGTCAAACACTAGGCCCAAAAGCAAACCTGGAATACAATTACGTCAAGGATGATCCCTGGCAGAAAAACGGAAAACGTCAAAAGCCGGTAACTTCTGCTCCTGTCGGAGAAGAAGAGCTCGATATCCGAAATCCTTTTGTGATTCCGGGCATCAAACGATTGAAGATTGATCCTCAACTCAATACGAGCTATACATTCGATAATCTCATCGTTGGTGATTGCAACCGCCTCGCTGCGTCTGCCGCAGAAGCCATTGCTAAAAATCCAGGTGGAACAGCGTTCAATCCTTTATTCATCTTTGGTGATGTCGGTTTAGGTAAAACACATCTCGCTCAATCCATCGGTAATGCTGTTGTCAAGCTGCGCGAAGACAAAACAGTATTGTATGTGTCTTCAGAAAAATTTACCAACCAGATCATCGAAGCCATCAAGAACAATGCTGTCGGTGACTTCACTAATTTTTACCAGCTTGTCAACCTACTGATCATCGATGATATCCAGTTCCTGGCAGGCAAGCAAAAAACCCAGGAGATCTTCTTTCATATTTTCAATCAACTGCACCAAAGTGGTAACCAGATCGTATTGACTTCGGATCGTCCCCCTAAGGATTTGCAGGGTATGGAGGAAAGATTGATCAGCCGTTTCAAATGGGGTCTATCTGCTGATCTGCAGGCACCTGACTATGAAACCATGATGGCAATTCTGGAACATAAGTCTACGATCAATAATATCAGTTTTTCTCCTGAGGTCAAACATTATATCTGCGATAATATCCGTCACAATATCCGTGAGCTCGAAGGTGTCATTATCTCCCTGATCGCACATGCTTCACTGACGAAAAAAGAAATCGACATCGAACTTGCACAGCGTGTGATCTACAATGTTGTGTTGAATACAGGCACCACGATTACACTTGATCATATCAAAAAATGTGTTGCGGACCATTATGAAGTTCCGATCGATAAGCTGAAATCGCAGACCCGCAAACGCAACATCGTCCTGGCCCGACAATTGTCCATGTATTTCGCTAAAAACATCACTAATCATTCGCTGAAATCCATTGGTGACAGCTTTGGTGGACGTGATCACAGTACGGTGATCTATAGTGTCCGTGCTGTCAATGACATGATGGATACGGATGCGGAATTTAAGCGTACGGTGAAGGATATTGAGAAAAAGTTGAGGCAGCCTGCAAATTAGCAGGGAGCAGGGAGCAGGGAGCAGGGAGCATCAGCGGAGATCAGCGAATTCAGCGGCTTTAATAATTGGCAATAAGCAATTGACAATAAGCAAAAACAGGTCAATCCAAATTTGCGAAATCAGCAACTTCTCTTATACGGTATTCATTGATCAGTAATCGGTTTGTCAGTATTTGGAGTATATGTTCTGGTGTTGGGTTTTATGCATTTCTCTATATGTTTTCTTTCACAGAAAATTCCATTTCCTTTTCTTCACCTTCAGTTTCTTTTCAATTTTTACATGTTGTAAAAATCACCCGATCGTTCCGCAACAGTTGAGTATCGTCCAGGTGGATTCAATTGTTAGTGCTGGATTGAGTGCGTATTCTAAAAATCCTCTGAGCGCACTGCCCTTTCTTATCAGGGCGGGAAATGAATATCATAGACTTGATCGTTTTGATAAAGCGGCAAATGCTTATTTAAATGTGGCAGGCATTTATGAAGAACATACCACCCATATCGATTCTGCTATCATGTTTGCTGAGAGGTCGTTATTGAATTATCAAATGGGAACAGATTCGATGCAGATTGCCAATCTCTATAAATACTACGGATACCTGATTGGAATGAATGGTGATATTTCCACGGGAAAGACGACGATTGACAGTGCGATTGGCATTTATAGAAGACATGGATTTGAAGAAGGGATTGCTGTTTCTCAGTATAATCTCGCCAGGCTCGCATTCCATTCAAAGAAATACGACAATGCAGTTGCATTGCTGGAACAGGCTTCAATGATCTGGAAAAAGAATAAGGATCCGTTTCGATTATTTCTGATCAATCAACTCAGGCTGGAAACCGGGATAGTCACATCGAATAAATTAGTGATTGATCTAGCTATACGGCAGAATGATTCAATATTGCTTCACGCTGAATTACCTGATACATTAGTATCCAAATATCAAATACTAAAGGAAAAATCATCCATAAGTCCTTCCCTCCATTAACAGCAGGAAAG
>JANMVA010000042.1:0-3378 GCA_031392195.1 Saprospiraceae bacterium
CAAAGATTGTAGACTTCCTCAACACAAACCTGAAGCCGGAGAATCCGATCCAGATAACCAATCAGCCATCAAAATCGTGATCTTTGAGCTTTTGCAGCTCTGATGGAAATATTAAACAGGAAAGCCAGGTACGAATATCACCTTGTCCAGTCATATGAGGCAGGCCTTGTGCTGAAAGGCACAGAGGTCAAATCCCTCCGCCTGGGACTGGCGAATATCAGCGATGCCTGGTGCGTATTTGAGGATGGCGAGCTTTTTATCAAACAACTCCATATCAACGAATATGAGCATGCCAGTGCTACGCAACATGAAGCGAAAGGCACCCGGAAACTTTTGCTGAAAAAAGGAGAGTTGAAAAAACTGGAGCGAAAAGTGGAAGAGAAAGGATTGACGATCATCCCTTACCGCATTTTTTTTTCGGCACGTGGTCATGCGAAATGTGAGATATGGCTTGCGCAGGGAAAGAAAGAATTTGACAAAAGAAATACGATTAAAGAGAGAGATATTCAACGGGACATTGACAGGCACGTGACCTAAGTCGTTTCGATCCCGATAGCTATCGGGACTCAACGACCGAAATTTATTACTGTTGTTGCTCGATAGCATAAATATAATAATCCTCATCTTCGACAATACCAGGTTCTATTTTCTTTAGAAACTTCATCTTCAGGTTATTCGGCAGCCAGCCTTCTTCCCAAGGAATGGATTCATTAGTATCCGTAAAGGTCATAAATATCTGTTCACTCCTGATGAGCGTGATCTTCTGGCGGTGCTGATTAAAAGAATTCAGGATCGTCGATTGTATTTCATTAAACCCTGAAAGATTTGATCGCTTCAGATCGTAAATGATAAATGTCCCCGGTTCTTTTCGCTCAACATACAAGATTTCTTTATTTAACATTTCTGTTAATGGAGATACGACGTAATCTTTTGAACCAATCATTTCATGTTTATCCAAATGATTTTCCCTGATATAATTCGCCGCTTCACCGCTTGTTGAGAATGGATGCACCAGATCCTTGCTGTAAGAGTAAAGTCCTCCGGCCAAACCAATGATCAGGACAAAGGCAAGAATTGGAACTTGTATCTTTTTTCCTGCTAATGACAGGTGATTTAGATATCCATTGTTAAATGCCTTCTCAGAAGTGAAATGCGAAAGCCAGTGACAAACGATCAGCAATAAAAACAAATGCCCTGTATACCTGGCATACATCAAATTTGTATAATAAAATAATCCAAGCATTACCAATGTGCAACCGAAGTACAACAGAAGGATCAATCGATGACGAAGAAATGTCAGCATACCGATGAGAAAAACAACAATACTGATATACACCGGAAAAGTCCCGGGATTACGGACAAAGAAATTCGTATTCCATGAATGAAATTCATCGATGCGAGGCAAGGGAAAATAGCTTTGTATGATGGATGAAAATGCAGCACGCAATTGGGACGCATCCATTTCCGTCCGGTAATCTGCTATGAATGAATTTTCCGTCTCTGGCTTTATCTGGTAATATCCCAATGAGACTCCGATCAAAACGATGACAAGAAAGAGCGACAGATTAAGAACAGGTATTTTCAACCTGTTCCCTTTTTGCAGGAAAAATAACTGTTCAAGTAAAATGATTCCGGCAATACCACAGGAAAAGACGACACCAAAGACGCTGGTATTCGTCATTAGAAATAGCAGTGCTGCTATCCACAAAATCATTTTCCGTCTTTGTTCAAATAGAACGCAACACCCCAGGAGCAACAACAGCCCCGGTGCATATGACCGGCTGATAATGTTGTATTCATAAAAAACAAAGTATCCGAATGTCAGCAATATCCGTTGCCACAGAGGGAACGGTGCGTGTCGGTTGATCAGATATACCGCGCCGGCTGATAAAAAGATATGCAGCAATTGCATAGCAAACGGATGATCTACAACTGAGGAAATGACAAACAACAAGATATACCACAACGAAGGATGGCCTTCATATTTCAGGTTGAGGAAAAGCCCAGCAATTGTATCTGCTTCCGATGCGACCATCCAGGCCTGGTATTCATCACGCCACATCTCATGTCTTAAAATACCGATTAACGAAAGGACAAAAAACCCAATGGTCACGCTGATAGAAATGACAAAAGGATTCTTGATCAGGACGAATTTTTCCTTCTCCTTTGGAATGCTGGCTGGCTTCTTCTTTGTTTTCTTTGTCAAGCTGGTCGTCGGCGATTGAATAAAATTGGAAACATATTATTGGGTTGGGGGAATCGAATCTTTAATCGAATAGATATAATACTGTTCATCTTCCACGATTCCCGATGGAATAGTCGTCAGACGCGTCATAAATAATTGAGGTGTCAACGTAGCTGCCTCCCAGGGTACAGATTCTCCCGTGTTGAAAGTTTGCATGATGGGAGTGCTTTTCACCAGGATGACTTGTTTTTGTCCTTCCCTATGCATCTGTTCTATCGTGGATTGTACTTCAGCAAATGACCATATGTTGGTACGCTTCTGATCGTAGATGATAAAGCTTCCATGTTCCTTTCGTTCCGCGTACAGGATCTTTTTATTCAGTTGTGTTGCAAGCGGAGATACGATATAATCCACACTGCCAATGATCTCATATTGATCCAGCTTATTGTCCTTGATAAATTTTGCTGCCTGCTCACTCGTCGAAAATGGGAATTGCAGATCCTTGATGTAAGCCAGCACTCCACCAATCAGGCTAACGACCAGTACTGCATAAAAAAGTGGCTGTCTCAATTTATCTGTCAGCAGCGAAAACCTGTTGAGCATATTGAACTTGTAAGGTTTTTCTTTCGCATAATAAACCAGCCAGCAACAGGCAAGTAACAATAAAAACAAATGCCCGGCATAACGGCTCCAGATAAATCCCGTATAGTAGAAAAACACGATCAGCAACAAACTTCCTCCTGTATAAAGAAGCAACATCAGCCGGTAGCGTAAAAATGACAGGATCCACAACAGGTAAATGAATGGTGTGATCCCCATCAGGTATTTTCTTTCATCGGGAACAAAGAAGTTCTCATTCCAAAAATGAAGATCCCTGAAATTTGGAATAGCGAAATAGGCGTGAATCAGCCTGGAGAATGCATATTGGGTACGAACAGAATCATAATGCGTGACGTATAAGGCAGGAAAAGAGTTGTCAGGTTCGGGTCGGATCTGCAGATATCCCAGGATCACTCCAAAGGCGACAATACTCAATGCCAATGCAAGGCGTGATAGCGGAATTTTTAACGCCTTCGATTTTTTTGGTAAAAACAGTTGCTCTAACAGAATAATCCCTGAAAAACAAACAGCCAGCATGACACCAAAAATGGTGCTGTTGGCCAGTACAAATAAAACTGCTGCGATCCAAAGTA
>JANMVA010000087.1:0-3255 GCA_031392195.1 Saprospiraceae bacterium
TTTCATTCGGCATCATTTTTCATTACCTTATAGCATTGACCATCGCGACTGTTTACTTTTTGATCTACCCACGACTGTCTTTTTTGAAAAGCAATACCATCTTAAGCGCTTTCATTATCGGTGCCTGCTCCTGGGCTTTTATGAATTTTGTTGTCGTACCGAAGTCTCAAATCGGACCTTCTCCGTTTAGCCTTGAAAGTGCAATTAAAAATGTTATCATCCTGATCGTGTGCATAGGATTACCCGTTTCTATTTTGACCCATCATTATTATCAAAAGCTATCAGGCGGCACTTCGGTCAGATAAAGTATCTTTTTATTGTTTATTTTCATCAACAGGGATTATTTGCAAAATCGCTCTATTCCATGAGACCACCTGTTTTTTTCTACCTGATCGTATTCGGATGTTCATTTATATGGGTGCCCAAACTTCCAGCACAAAAAGACTGCTTTCCACCTGGGATTCTCCCGGCCACGGATTGCAATTCTGTGCCGCTATATTGCCTGGATGGAGTTTGGTGCGAAACCATCATTAATCCACCGAATACTGTACACCATGAATGGTGCGGACCCAATACCCGCATCGATAATCCTCAATACTATCAATTTATTGCCGCTGAATCCATTGTCACATTTGAGATTTATGTTGCGCAATGCGATGAAGGCGTAGGACTACAGGCTGGTATTCTGGAAGCGATTTGCCCCTGGGGCAACCAGGATGTCATCGCATGCGAGGAAACAATCCCACTCGAAAGCAGTGTATTATTGTCTGCAGCAGTAGTGGTCGGGAAAACATATTGGTTAATGCTCGATGGGGCAAGCGGAGCACTTTGTACTTATAACTTTTCTTCTCAGGGCATACAAAATCCACCCGTGGATGGAGCACTGGATCCGGCACAAACGTCAGCATCACCTAATATTGTTTGTCCGGGAACATCAAATGTTTTTTTTCAAACCGGACCAGCTTTAGATTTCGCGTCCTGCTACAAATGGTCTTTTGGATGGACATCCGACACAATTAACTCCGGCAACCCGGGTTTCTTCTATGACATTGCTGAAGATGCACCGGCTGGAATTTGGGATGTTTGTGTAATGGCTGTTTTTAGCACCTGCGATTCCAGTAAAACAGTCTGCACTCAAATTGAAATTCTTGATGATTCAGACAAAATAAAAATGCCGGAAAGTTTTTGCCCCGAGGACTTCCCTTTTTCATGGTACGGTATTGTGGTTTCAGGCCCGGGAGAATATCACACGACATACGTGAATGCTCAAGGCTGCGAATATGATTCCATTTGGATCGTCGATCAATTAAATGAATCTGAAGTGGGTATCATTGACACGGTTGTTTGCAGTAATAGCTTTACCTATGAAGGTCAGCCTTATGTTGAGTCAGGTACTTATTTTATCGAATATCCAAATCAATCGATCCTTGGTTGTGATTCCGTTGCAGAACTCCATTTAATTATTGGGCATGTTGAATTTTACATTGAAACTAAAATTTCAGATACCAATTCTGTGCTAGTGCCTCAGATAACGGAAGATATACAGGACGATAATCTTTTTTCTTACGAATGGTACAATTGTGATTTTGGCGAATTGCTTTCTACAAACCGGGAATACAAAATTGATTCCCCGGGATGTTATTGCCTCATCATCAACTCAGGTTTTTGCCAGGATACCATTTGCTCGCTTTTTGAAACAACCGTTCAGGATAGTGGCTGTATCGAAATGCCTGACCTTGTTTGCATTGGAGATAGTATCCTGCTGAGGTACACTGGTGGTGATACAAGTGCGATCCTACACTGGCTTGTCGAACTACCTGATGGCGATACCATTTTCTTTTCTGATACGGATACCATATCGATCACGAATGATTCATCCGACTGTTATCATGTCTCCCTCACCATCGTGAATGATTCGTCCAGTATAACATGCAGGGATTCCTTTTGCAATGATGCGAATCCCCTTGAAGGATATATTTGTTGTGATGATCTCCTCTGTGATACTTGTTCTTATCTGATATTCAACATGAATGGACTGCCTCCATGGACGATAATTTATTCAGCAGGAGCTGTCATAGACACACTGGAAAATGTCCTGGAGAATCCATACGAACATAGAGTGTGTCTGCCTGATGGTGTCAATATCGTGAATTTTACTTTTATCGAATTCGCTAATGAGCATGAAATCTGCTCCGGACAAATTTTAGGCTTTAATACCGTTCAGCACAGGCGTTATGTGGGACCTGTCCCTGAAATAGCTGTGACTGATTCTGTTCTTTGTGCCCCACCGGGCTATTTAAGTTACAACTGGCATGATTGCGCGAACAACGATATCCTTTCCCAGGACGAATGTTACAGACCATCCGCGACGGGGTGCTATTGTTCAGATATTCATATTTCACCAACATGCATCCTGACTTCCTGCGCTGATTTTATCTCAGATACTGATATCATAAATTTTGATCCCGGGATCACAGTATTTCCAAATCCTTCCTCCGGTAGACTTTATGTACATCTGAATGATCAATTTACATTTCCGGCCAAATGGGTATTATTTGATCAAATAGGCATTCAACTTCGCCATGGCATGTTTGCCTCTGATCAGGCAGAATTATTTTTAGCTGATATTTCGAAGGGGCTTTATTTATTGGAAATACAGAACAAGAAAGGGAACTCCGTAACAGCCAGGATTATCATTGAGTAAACTCATTTCAAAGTAGTTATGTATATTCATTGGCATTCTTAAAAGCAACCCGGATGACCACAATGATAAACACATGGCGGATAAATCTGCTGATTTCAATTTTCAGCTTCGGATTCATCCAAGTGAATAGCCAATGTTACGATGGGGATACACTGACAAACAGTTGTGAAACTGCACCACTCATATGTCTCCTCGATCTTTGTGCACGTACAACATTCAATTTTGGAGGCCCGGCATACAATGGTTTTTGCGGTCCAAATACAGCAATCCATAACCCCCAGTATTTTAAATTTATCGCAGGTGAGGGAGAAATACGATTCAGTATTCATATCGATTTTTGTGAATTCAACTCACCGGCTTTGCAAGGAGCTATTTTGGATACATGTGACTGGACCATTTCTGATGTAGTTGCCTGTAATCCCGGTGTTATGCCCGGAGAACTGATGATTTTAACTGCGCAGAATATGGTCATCGGAAAGACTTACTGGTTACTCATTGATGGATCTTCCGGTTCTCTTTGCCGCCGCGCTCGACGAATACCGCTTCAGCGA
>JANMVA010000142.1:0-7149 GCA_031392195.1 Saprospiraceae bacterium
CCTCATCCTGATGGACATCGAACTGGCGGACGGTCAGAGTTTTGAGATCTTCAATCTCACGAAGGTGTCAAGTCCTGTCATCTTTACCACGAGCTATGATGAATATGCCCTGAAGGCCTTTAAAGTAAATAGTGTTGATTATTTGCTAAAGCCGATCCAGAAAGATGAACTTGAAGCCGCTCTTCAAAAATTCAGAAGTATCCAGCAACTGTATGGTGGTGAAAAACAAGAAGATCAGCAAATCGCTTCCCTGGTGAAAGAACTGCAGCAAAAGTTTCAGCATAAGGAATATCGCAAACGTTTCCTCGTAAAGCAGGCGCAAAAACTGGTTTCAATTGACGTAAAAGATATCGCCTACTTCTTCAGCGATGACCGGCTCAGCTTCTTCAAAACAGCCGACGATAAAAAATACATTCTCGACTACACGATCGATGAAGTCGAGGAGATGATCGATCCGGAGAGCTTTTTCCGGATCAATCGCGCTTTCCTCGTTTCCATCAAAAGTATCGACCAGATCAATGACTATTTTGGAAATCGTCTCAAGCTCAATCTCAAACCCATCATCGATAAAGAAGCCCTCGTGAGCCGCGAGAAAGTTTCCGAATTTAAAAACTGGATGGGAAAGTAATCTTCTTCCTTTCTAAAAATTAAAAGACCCATACAGACGCAAAATTTTGTGTCTGTATGGGTCATTTATTTTTTGAAAGGCTTGGTTTTCAATTGACTTTTCCTTTATGTTCATTGGCTCCTGAGCTCTCCTACAAAAAGTTCTGCTCTACTGACAATTCATCCAACTTATACGACAGTTCATACACATCATGCTTGCAGGAAGCTGTGCCTGAGGTCATCTTTGTGCCATCAATTCAAAAACACTTCTAACAAACCATTTAAAATGAAATCGCTTAAAAAATTACTATTCACCATTCTGATGATTATTACTCTGGCCTCCTGTACTTCTCGCCAAAAGGATTCTTCAGCCACTCACTCAGACTGCATTTTCGGATGCATGAAGAGTTTGTTCGAAACATACCGGTATAATCCCTCCACCATGTATCTCAGTTATTTCCAATAAACATCAATCTTATTAAAAATATCACGACCTAACTATTAACGATCATGAACTCTAATGCAACTTCCATTTTAACTCCTGATCAGCGACTCCGTGTCTTCGTCAGCTCCACTCTACAGGAATTAGCAGATGAACGTAAAGCGGTGAAGGATGCAATTCAGAATATCCATCTCACTCCTGTCATGTTTGAAATGGGTGCGAGGCCACATGCACCACGCGACCTTTATCGTCAATACCTCGCCCAGAGCCAGATCTTCGTTGGTATTTATTGGGACCGGTATGGTTGGGTGGCGCCGGAAGAAACAATCTCAGGACTGGAAGATGAATACAATCTTTCCGGCACGATGCCCAAACTGATCTACATCAAACAAAGCGATGGGAAACGTGAAAGCAGGCTACAGCAACTCATTGACCGCATCCGCCTGGATGATCAGGTTTCGTATAAAAGTTTCAATACCTCAGATGAACTCGCAGGCCTCATCATCAATGACCTGGCCGTCTTATTGACAGAACGATTCAACCAGAGCCTTCAGAACAAATATTCAGAAGCTGAATTCAAACATTTCAATTCGATACCGGCTATTCCAAATGCATTGATCGGTCGTGATGAAAATGTTGCTGATATCAAGGCATTGCTGGCAGATCCTGATACGCGTCTGGTGACACTGACAGGACCAGGTGGAATCGGAAAGACACGCCTGGCCATCGAAACAGCAAAGCAGGTTCAGCATCAATACAGAGATGGTGCTGCATATGTTCCGCTGGCTCCCGTCAAAAAAGCAAGCCTTGTCGCAGAAACTATTTCCTATGAATTAGGTATGAAAGTCTCAGGCGGGAATGTGCTCGACAGCTTAAAACTCTTTCTCCAGGACAAACAATTTCTGTTAGTGCTGGACAATTTTGAACAGATCATGGATGCCGCTTCGATCATCGATGATCTTTTATTTGCCGCACCCCGTCTGAAGATTATTGTCACTAGCCGCGAGCGGCTGGCTCTGTCATTCGAACATCTCTACCAGGTGCCGACATTACCATCCGTCGATGATGAGATCGAAGATGATGAGTTCCCCCCTGCCGTCGAGTTGTTTATTCAGCGGGCTAAATCTGTCCAGCCTTCATTTAAAGTCACCGAACAAAACAGGTATACTATCTACCGGATCTGCGTGAAGCTCGAAGGTTTACCATTGGCCATTGAGCTCGCTGCCGGTCAGATCAATTTGTTCACGCCTGCCATGCTTCTGCAGCGTCTTGAGAAAAGCTTTGATGTGCTCAAAGGAAGTTTCCGGGATATTCCTGAAAGACAGAAAACGCTTCGCAGCACCATCGAATGGAGCTATAATCTCTTATCACCTGAAGAGCAGGACTTGTTGCTCCAGATCAGTTTGTATAATGCAGGAAGTGTTGTGGAAGTAATTGAGTCCATGCAATCAGAGGGCAGTACAGACGTGCTTTCTATTCTAGGATCACTGATCAACAAAAGCCTGATCATTAAGCAGGATGAAGAATTTATGGTGCGCTATCAAATGCTTGAGAGTGTCCGTGAATTCGCTAAAGAAAAATTAAAGGAAAACGGACTTTATGAAACATACAGACAGAAGCAGGCTGACTTTTATTACAACTGTTTGACTGCCTTCAAAAGTCAGAAGAACCAGATCTATCAATCTGATCTCTTAAAATATCTCGAAAAAGAGCATACCAATATCCGTTTGTCACTTGAATTCCTGATGGAACGCAAGGACCTGAAAAAAGTAACAGGCATTGCGTGGAGCTTATGGTTGTTCTGGTGGGTCAATGCACACACAAAGGAAGGATATACCTGGTTGAAAAATGTGTGGGAAATCCAGAAAGAAACACCACAAGCACTTGATGATCACACGTTCTCCCTGCTGGCTACCAATGTGGGAACGATGGCTTTCCTGCAACGCGACTTTGTCACCTTCAATGAATCTCTTCTATTGTATCACGACCTGATCATGGTGCAGCATGATGATGAACTGATTGCCACAGCAACATTGATCATCGGGGTGGTCAAAACAATTCTTCAGGATTATGAAGGTGCAGAAAAGATACTTCACATCAGCCTGGAAAGGTTTGAGAAAACCGGATCTAATACGGGAATGAGTCTTGCATATAGTGCGCTGGGACGCAATAATATTTACAGAGGCCAAACAGAAAAAGCTAAAGAATTTTATCAGAAAAGCATGGATATCGCAAAGGCAGAGAAAAATGAATTCTCGCTGATCATTTGCCTGGCCGGCTTTGCTTTAGCTGAAGTGATGGAACACAATTCTGATGCGAAAAATTATTTGCGTGAAAGTCTGTTGCTGAGCCAGAGCCTTCATTTTTACGAAGCGCTTGCCTGGTCCATGGAAATCTGGGCTCTGGTATCTCTAAATGAAAATAATCCTGGTCGTGCTGTTACGCTCATGGGAGCTGTTGATCATCTGAGGACGATCACTCAGTTGCCGGTGTGGGAAGATCTGCAGACGATCATGTTGCAGGCGAAAAACCAGATCCAGCAACAGATGGAACCTGCCATGTTTACTGATGCATGGAAAAAAGGGGAAGTCATGAATCTGGATCAGATGGTGCAGTTTGCAATGGAAGGATGATGTCAATCGATTTCAATCCCTGCTAGTTGCAATGCTGTGATCACCTTGTCCAGATTTGCCTGCAAGGAAACGTTCTTTGATTTCAAAAGCTGAATTTCATTTTGCTGGGTTTCGATCATGATTTGTTGTTCCTGCATGCCTTTAACCAAAGGCACGACAAATTCAGCATAGCGCAAAGCATAAAAGTCGGTTGCATTTTTCGGCTTATCGATCCCGGAAAAATCAAATCCAATTTGGTTTGCTGCTGCTTCGACTTCCTGTGCGATGAATCCTGTCATGACCATTTGCTCCTTCTGTTGCCTTGCACTCAAAGTTTCAGCTGAAGGATCAGGATTGTTGTCTCCACGATGTTGGTGCCGATCTTCGTTGAGGTCGTACGATAGTTCAGATACATTGAGGTTGTAAGTCACTGGCCGCAACTTAACAATGAAGTCTAAGCCGGGCACATTCTCCTGAACATTCCGTTTAAAACGACCATCCGAAACATTGCTCCAGTTTTGAAAGCCCCCAATTGAACCTGTGGAGGTATTTCCAATGCGCACCTGGCCGCTTGCTGTCAGCCTCGATAAATACCCAAGAGCAGTACTACTGCTGTAGGTGTTAGAAAAGTGATTATTGTCCGCATCATTACCCACATAAACACAATTTGAATTATTGTCTGTATCATATCCTGCTCTATAACCTATTCCTGTATTGCCGCTTTTCAGAGCGAAAACAAGACTTTTATAACCAAGAGCCACATTATTAATTCCTGTCAGGTTTTCTAATGCAGCCTGGGAGCCAATGACAGAATTATAATCGCCACTCGTATTGGATTTCAGTGAATTATATCCAATAGCAACATTGTTTGCTCCATCAGTGCTGTTCAACATTGCAGAAGCGCCAAGAGCTGTATTATTTGACCCTGTAATGGCAGATAGGGCCTGGTATCCTACGGCTGAATTGTTTGTTCCATTAGTGCTGTTCGCCATGGCAGAAGAACCAATAGCTGTGTTATATGACCCCGTACTTGCGGATAAAGCCTGGTAACCCAGGGCAGAATTGTATCCGCCGGTATTATTCATGCTCAGGGAATTAAATCCAATCGATGTATTGCCATCTCCTGTTGTATTTGTTTGCAATGAATTATAACCCATAGCCGTATTCCGCTCGCCGGAGCTATTGTTTTGCATCGAGATATGTCCAAATGCACTATTGAACTCCCCACTGGTATTAAACATTAGTGCCTCTGCACCTACAGCCGTATTAAACCTGCCGATATTGTCTGCAGGTGTATCACTTCCTCTCAGCGCGAGAAACCCAACAGCGGTATTAAACGTCAGATCATACGTCTCGGCAGGATGCATATTTGCCATAGCATTATAGCCGATAGCGGTATTTGCAGATTTTGCACCGTTACCGAATAGCGCGCGGAACCCAATAGCCGTATTGTAAATAGATGTTTTGGAAAAGCGGAGGGCCTCTGATCCAATGGCCGTATTGGAACTACCGGTTGTGTTTTCGTACAATGCATAAGAACCGAAAGCACTATTAGCTCCACCGGTAGAATTTTTAGTAAGACTGTTGTAACCCGTAGCTGTATTGTACGCTCCGGTGTTTTGTGATGGAGTAGAACTTCCACGGAGTGACGCATAACCAATTGCCGTGTTGTAGGTTGGTTCTGCTGTCAGATCATCATTTGCATACTTCATGGACTGGTAACCAATTGCGACACTTCCTGATTTGGCCACATTGTGTTGAAGTGCTTCTGTACCCAAGGCGACATTATTGTTTCCAATGGTGTTGTAGAACAATGGAATATTACCAATTCCTATATTATCATTTCCAGTAGTATTTGCAAGCAATGCCTGGTTGCCTAAAGCGGTATTGTCATTCCCGGAGATGTTATTTGATAGGCTGGCATATCCAACTGCAGTATTGTCACTTCCAACAGTATTATCTCCCAATGCAGAAGTTCCAAATGCTCCATTTCTTATGCCTGAAGTATTATTCATTAATGTCCCCCCTCCAAAAGCATTATTGTAAAATCCACTTGTATTGGAAAGTAGTGACTGCGAACCAACAGCTGTGTTATAAATACCTGTATTCAAAGCGGGATCAGATCCACCCTTGAGGGCAAAATATCCCAGTGCCGTATTATGGCCTTGAGTTTCTGTTGCACCGGAATTTGCATTAAACATAGCAAAATGTCCCACCGCCGTATTGGCTGACTGATTAATATTGGAATAAAGCGCAGCGTACCCGATTGCAGTATTCGAATATCCTTTTTTTGAAAAGCGAAGCGATTGCGATCCAACGGCCACATTATAAAAACCGGTTGTATTCTCAGATAAAGTTTCATAGCCAAAAGAACAGTTTTCATCGCCTGATGTATTATTTAAAAGACTGTTGTAACCAGTCGCAGTATTAAACTCACCGGTGTTTTGCGATGGCGTTGTGCTACCTCTCAGTGCTGAATTTCCAATAGCTGTATTGAAGGTTTCACCACCTGAGGCTATATTGTTTGCATAGAACATTGCCCTGTATCCGATAGCTGTGCTGCCATGGTTTCCAACATTTCGGAATAAAGCTTCTGTTCCAATTGCAGTATTTCGCAATCCGGTAGTGTTATCATTCATTGTTGATCTTCCAATAGCAACATTGTGATTTCCTGATGAATTCTTACTCAATGATAGGTATCCGATTGCTGTATTCTGTGAACCGCTTGAATTCAAATACAATGACGAAGCCCCCAGTGCCGTATTTTGAGTGCCTGTATTGTTTGAAATCGTCAAACTACCCTCCAAAGCATTCGAACCCACAGCGGTATTATATGATGAGATTCCGGTTACATTATTATTTGCTTTGGACATGGCAAAGTTTCCAATGGCGGTATTATAGCTCTGCGCTTTATTCGTCATCAAAGCAGCATTGCCCATGGCTACATTCCCATATCCCACAATATTATCTCTCAACACCCATGAACCAAAACCTACATTATCTGAACCAATATCATTTTCCTCACCAGACTGTACACCCATGTAGAGGTTATATTGTGAATTGAGAATTTCAAGTCGTGGGATATTAAATTCATTTTGACGTAACACCAACCTTTCATTACCAGCCAGGTCAAACCTGATAATATCTTCATCCGGATTTTCTTCAACCTGTATTTTTGTATCACCATCTGAATCGCTTAATGATGTAACCCGACCTGCTACCAGTTCCATCCAGGCAGCATTCTTATAAAACCAAAAACTTCCGGATGTCAGATCATACACCAGTAATCCTTCAGCCGGAGAAGCAATCATCGTCCGTTGATCACTTGTCATGCGGGGCACGAGGATCCCTTTATCAGTACTCTTGATTTCAAACATGGCGCTCGGATCTGGAATAGATCCATCTGTCGTCAGTGAAACTTGTGCCTGGATCTGAACAGAACCGGAGATGAGAGCCAAAATAACGATCGGATAAATCAAAGCTTTCATA
>JANMVA010000205.1:0-4489 GCA_031392195.1 Saprospiraceae bacterium
ATCAACGATAGCGGCTACATACATTTTTTCAGAAAGAACAGGCTGCCCTGTGGCCTCAAAAGCCCACGGTGCTAAAAACTGCTTGATGTCCTGATTGAGTTTCTCTCTGTAGAAAACAAGGTCCAGAACATTTCGCTGCAATACTACTTCCAATGTCAACTGCACTTCATCCCATTGGGTATTCAAAACCTGTAATTGATTGAACGCGGTAGTTTTGCCTAACAGGTAATCTTTGATTTCCAATAACCGCGATACGGGAATGGCCGGTTGAAAATTGGCATCACCGGGATTGATGACGAAGTGCGGGATGAGACTAATGATGACATTCGCAGGCCTTGCATGGATCACTGCTTCATCAGCATTGTAATAAGCATGATTCAGGCATTTCACTTTATAGATGTTGCTAAACTGCTCCAGCACCAATTGCTCATAGTCCCATTGCTGGATCGCCCTTCTCTTATGGCGGAGACGCTGACTGACCCTCCAGAAATAATGCTGATCTGATTCCGCTTCGCGTCCATGCTGCGAAGGTGTACCCTGTGTGACTGATTTAACATTCGCTGTTTTGGGGAAAATATTTTCGATCGTACCGGGTGGCACTGACGTTTTGACTTCCTGGTTCAGCTCATCCAGAACCCTTACAACTGCGAGACCATTTGTCTTTATGCTCTTGATATTTGCAACTACTTCATAATTTCTGTCACACCGCGCAACGAGCCAATAAGCATTGTTGCCTGTAACGATCGTATTATTATTCGTTGCTGATTCAGGCAAAGTCAGCCTGACAATGCCCGATTGAAGAAAATGATTGGTTGTGTCCGTGACGCGGGATGGATCAATTTCCTCAAAGGCATTGCCAGTGATAACAAACCATTTAATTTTTGCTTCCAGTTGACTTTGCTCGGCTGTCTCATCAGCAATTTCAAAAAGAAGACTGATACTTTGTCCCGGTGTGATACCTGTCAGTCCGATATAAAGATCCGCTTCGTAATCATTGAATCCCAGGATGGAATAGTCCGGCAATAACGTCAACCCGGATGTCTTATTCGTTTCCAGTTCGCCCAAAGGGTAAATATGTGCTATCCGGTTATTATAGTAGTCGCGGAAAAGCCTGCGGCTGAACTGGAAATATCGTTCATAAATTTTTCTCTTTTGTCTCGCTTTACTTGTAAATGGGATACGCAGTGATTTGATGATGTGCGGACGATTAAAATACATCTCTCGCCTCATCCATATTGGTCCATCTACTGCATAGATCGTTTCTTCAACATCTGCGGTCAGCTTGATTTCCTTGACCATAATGACGCTCGGAATCTTACTTGTGATGGTTGAAGTTGTCGAATCATTCGTGACTGTTGACTTCATGTTGTAAGTCACATCTTCCCGGAGCTTAACTGTGAGACGGGGACCATTCTGGACTATTTCAGTTACGATCGAGGATTCATCGTCGTCATCAAATGTTACATTTTGCGCATTAATCTTTGCAGATACATTTTCTTTCAACGTTTCACCCCAATCTATCTGGATCTTAACTTCATTGATAAACCGGATAAACGGATGTAAGACCTGGAAAGAAGAACCTTTTAACGACTGACTTCCAAATGCCATGAAACCACCCCCACCTTCTATATTTCCGGTAGAAGCATTTATTCCGGCTGGTGCAAATAAATGCTGATCTAATTTGACAGAAACTGTTGAAAGATTATGACTCAGTAAAAAAGAATAGAGAACTCCATAACTGCTATCCGAATGTTCGTCCTTCGATGGAGAAACTAATTTGATTTTCGCATTGATCCCTTCCTTGACGTTCTTAATATCTTTTTCGACTTCTCCCGTGACTGTCAGCTTATGATCATCCGTCACTACTGCATGAATCGGCAGTGAAATCTCTTTGGCATCTGTAGTCAGAATGATTAGTTCGAACTTTTCATTGATGTTGTTTGCTGAGGGTACATCCTCATAAAAAGTGAAAACGAAATTGATCTTCACTCCCTTCTTCCATTCTGTTTGCAGCATTTTACTTTCGAATGCGATGCCTGTCGATGATTCGCCCAGATCATTAAAAGGCAACCATCCGTTATTGACCTGCCATTCCTGGCTTGCCGCATCATGTGTGGCCGTGACCGTGAAGAGTTGTTGTTGCCGATAAACCCTGACTATAGACTTGATGAAAGCAATCTTAGCACTATTGGTTACCAGGTCTTCCGTGGACTGGTAATAGACCTGTTTGCTGAGCGCATTTTTACCTCCTTTAAACAAAGTGTTCCGTTCGACAAAATAAGAAGCCACATTCTTTGCCAGCTCGATCGAGATGAGGGCTGTATCGGGAAGGATAACCTCCCGGCCAATCATCAGGATCTTCTCGTAGATAAATTTTGTGTTGGCATGCACCAGTTGATTGAATCGGGCATCATACAACAACCGGAGTTTACAAAAAGCGATCAGCAAAGCAATGTGTGGCTGATGTGTATTGGTCGATGTTGTCAGCTCATTTAACCGTCGCCGGGCCCAATGATGAAATGCCTGGTGGATCTGAAGGATGCCATTAAATATCGAGTGAGCATATTCATTAGCCGCTTTTATCTTATCAAAATTAGTGGCATAGATTCCCAGCACTTCTGCACCGGTTATGCTGGTGGGATTGTAATAGTCGGTCAGTGTTACTGTGAAATCATCATCAATCAGTGGAATCTGCACCTCGTTGAAATTTTCAACCGGCTTTCTGTTATTCATACTGATCAGCGGTGAGTTCGAACCTAAACATTCCTTCATCAATGTCTCATACGCCAGGAAAAGTTTAGCGATCGGATCACTCTTCAGGATGGATAAAGCCTGGTCAGATTTTTCATCCCTGACCACCTGCCCGATCGTTTTATAGAATGAGAATAAATATTGGATCAATTGCAGACGCTGATATCCCAACACTTCATATTCATCCTCTGTCAGCTCCGTATCACTATTGAAGTGATTGCTTTGAGGCAGGTCGATAAAGAACCGGTGCAATTCAGCCACCGAAATTGTCAGAAAACGGGAATACTGAAATATGCTGTCCTGCCCGATCAGATCATTCCACCGGTTTGCTTTGCTTCCGCCTTCATTGAAAAAGTAAACGTCCTTGGAAAATTCAAATAACATCCTGAAATAATCCTCCGGCGATTGATCCTGAATACGAAACTGATTATCCAACAAAGTTCTGTTACTGTAAGCAACAGCTCCCTGCGATAGTGGATAGTTTTGAATATTCGAGATCAATTTTCCCAAAACCCTAGACGTTTAAATAAAACGGAAAAACAAAATTGTGTCGTTGCTGTGTACTGAGGACGATGTACTCCAACTTCATCAGGTATCTCCCCTCAAGCACATCATCACTGATAAAATCCATACTCAATGGCCGGATCCGCGCTTCATACAGCTTAATGCTTCTGGCCAGTACCATTCGCATGTAGGATTTGAAATGCTCATTGATACTTTCGAAAATCATGGATTTCATCGCTGTGCCATAATTGGGCTGCATGACGCGTTCTCCTAGTTCAGTAGTGAAAAGGATCTGCAGGCTCTGATTGATATCATCAAAGCCATCAACCATTTTCGTTTCATTTCTTGTTTCATCAAATTGCGGCGGAAATGCCCAACCCTTTCCGATGATTTCCATTTGGTTGCTCATGATTATCCGATGATTACTGTTGTACAACCCACGACGATGCTTGAACCATTCAATGCCGTATCTCCTGATCGCAAAGCAGGACGATTGCCGATCATCACGGTCATGCTGCCCACTGCAAATGGCAATGGAATGTTGCCTGACGATGGAGTTGATATATCACCTGCAACTGCTGCCGGCAGATTACCGATCAGTACAGTTGGTACTCCCGGCCCTGTAACCAGGCCATCAGATGTGGTGTCCGTGATGCGTGCTGCTAAACCCATTGCTTAATTTATATTGACAGGATTACCTTTTAATTTTGCATTGCCGGTAGCATTCAATTCGATACCAACGCCTTCGATCTTGACGTTCATGGTAGCTTTGATCGTGATGTCTTTATTGCCCGTCAGGCTGATTGCTGAATCATTCATCACGATTTTATTGTTGTGCTTGTCCTGGATTGTGATGGAATCATCCTCATCGGAGATCAGGATCTTGTTACCATTCGGTGTAGATATCTCATGGATCACTTTCTCATCATCCCATGACCACTTCATACCCTTTTTGGTGATGAATACTTTTTTGAAGTTGTCATCCTTTGCTTCCGTATGCGGAGGTCTCTTAGGGCTAAACAATGAACCCAGTACCACAGGCACATCAAAATCATTTCCCATAAATCCCACGATAACTTCATCATCGATTTCGGGCAAACAGCACATGCCATACTCCTCGCCGGCATAGATTGAGGATATCCTGGCCCATACCGGTTCCTGCGCATCCTTCCATCCGGCGATCTTTATCTGGATGCGGTTGAGGTTGTCCGGATCTTCCTGCAGCTTCGTAACG
>JANMVA010000215.1:0-2731 GCA_031392195.1 Saprospiraceae bacterium
ACCTATTGGAGCGCTGCATCCGGAAATGCTACTGAATGGATTCAATCTGACCTGGGGGAGATCTGCAATGTCAACGCTGTACAGATAAACTATGCAGATCAAAATGTTGATTCTACATTTTATGGCAAATCTTCTAAGGCCTACCATCAGTACAAACTATTGTATTCGAGCGACGGTAAAAAATGGATGATGCTAGCTGATAAAAGCCAAAACAAAAAGGATGTACCCCATGACTACATACAATTGTCATCTCCCGTGAATGCCCGTTACATCAGGATGGAAAACATTCACATGCCCACCGGATATTTTGCGATTAGCGGGCTGCGCGTTTTTGGAAAAGGAACCGGCTCTCCCCCACCCGCAGTGAAAGATTTTTTTGTTCTCCGCACTGAGAAGGACAAGCGCAGCGCCTGGATCAAATGGAATCCCGTTGATGAAGCTTATGCTTACAATATTTTTTATGGCACTTCACCTGACAAACTCTATAACTGCATCATGGTCCATGATCTCAATGAATACTGGTTTAAAGCCATGGACAAAGAGATGACGTATTATTTTTCGATTGAGGCGATTAATGAAAATGGGGTTTCGAAGAGATCGAGAGTTTACGAAGTTCGGTGAACAGATTTACTATCATGCATAGGGCATAGAGCATAGCGCAAAGGGGAAAAGCATGTCGCAGCGCAGCGTAGATCCCACCATTGCACCTGCAATGTTGCGGGAGAGCATGGAGCATGGGGCATGGAGTATAAAAGAAAAATATTAGCATTTTGAAATAAATAAACAAGCAATTTCCTTTTATCAAGGTAAATGGTCCCCTGAGTGCTGAGCTGTAGCACAAGGATGTGTCAAAGAAGGCCGAAGCATAGGGGATTTAGGGGTGATGTGGTAAAATCAATTGCATTGTTAAAATTTAAATCAGCGAAAATCAGCGAAATCAGTGGCTTAAAAGCATGTCGTAGCGCAGCGGAGATCCCGCCTTTGCGTTAGCAATGTTGCGGGAGAGTATTGTGCGGGACTTGCCCCCGCCTCCGAAAAACAAAAAAGCATGTCGTAGCACAGCGGAGATCCCGCCTTTGAGTCAGCAATGTTGCGGGAGAGTATTGTGCGGGCTTTGCCCTCACCTCCATAAAACCAAATAGCATATCTGGGGCTACCAATAACCAATAAGCAATATGCAATGAAATTCTTAATTAGCGTTAATTAGTGTAATTAGCGGCGAATACAATGAGATTCTATGGAATTGAAACGCAAATTTTTATTAAATCCCCTGAAGGTGATCTTTGCTCTTTAAGTATATTAAGCGAAGCTTAATACACACTCCATGCCCCATGCTCCCTGCTCCATGCTCAATCGCATTTTAATAATTTACCTAATGAGCGTAACATCCCCTTTATACTTATCACTCACACTTTGTCCGCCTATCATCCTCTCCACACTTACCAGATAAACATACACTCCTGGCAACAATGGCTTTTCTTTGAAAAAACCATCCCATCTGAAACCAGGATCTTTTGATTGATAAACTAAATTGCCCCAGCGATCGAAGATCTCAAGTTTAAATTTCACCACATCACGGTCATCCAGATCCACGAGGAAAAAATCATTAACCTGGTCACCATTGGGAGAGAATATATTCGGAATATAAATCTTGTCCTTCACACAATCCCCCTCCTCTACGAAGATCTCCTGTTGCAATTCATCGCACGCGGTAGTGATCGTAATCGCAAACACACCTACAGATTCAATCGTGTACAGCGGGCTTGTTGATCCGGTATTCCAGATATAACCGGCATCGAAAGCCTGACTTGCATCGATTTCGATTTTGTCACCTGCACAATATTCGTATTCAGTTATATCCACACCCGTGATCAATTGCGAATCGATTACTACATTAATAACATCCGTACTCGTGCCACATGCATTGGAAGCCATCAGTGTATATAAACCACCGGTAGCTACATCAATTGCCTGAGAGACACTCCCTGTACTCCATTCCAATTCATAACCGGAAATTGGAGCAGGTGACATGAGTGTAACTTCTTCACCAGGACATATCAACTTATCAGGTCCAAGATCAAATGAAACCGGTGATGATTCTGTTGTGATCAGTATTTGGTCAGCATCTGATCCACACTGATTCGTTACGGATACTGAATACATTCCGGCTGATGAGACAAGTAATGAAGTTTGTGTAGATCCATCCTGCCAGAGAAAAGAATAACCGTCATCATCCGTCACCTGAAGGAGAAGGTTTTCTGCATCGCATAAGAGCGTATCATTTCCTAAAATAACGATTGGCGGAACACCTTCGATGATCACCATGACCGTATCAGTCGCATTGCCGCAGGAGTTTGAAATCGTGAGAATGACCTGAGATGAAGAGGACACAAGCAACGACGTTCCTGTACTGCCATCATTCCACAAATAAGAAACGCCGGGAATGCCCGGATCGATCAATACGGTTTCGCCCACACAAGCATTCAATGAATCACTTAATGTAAGGCTCGGCCCGTTGCCATCTTCTGCAACAATGATCGTATCTGATGCTGTGCCACAAGAATTTGAAATCGTCAATATAATCTGACCAGGACTGTTGACATTAAATGTATTCCCAATACTACCATCCTGCCACAAATAATCGACATCAGCAATACCCGGAGCCAATATCACATTATCTCCTGGACACATGGAAAAATCAACACCAAGATCAAGCGAGGGAATATTGGGC
>JANMVA010000233.1:0-3233 GCA_031392195.1 Saprospiraceae bacterium
CAATACCGGGAGAAAGCGTGACCACTTCACCGGGACACAAAGACTGATCAATGCCAAGATCAAGTGGTGGTATGGCGGCCAATGCATCGACCATGATAGAGTCAGATGCAGATCCGCATTGATTTGTAATGGTTGCATAAATCAAACCGGGAGAAGCCACCTGTAAATCCGGAAGCGTACTTCCATCAGACCAGAGAATATTCACACCATTCGGATCAATTGAAAGATCGAATGATTCGCCGGGGCAAAGAGATGTATCAGCACCTAAATCTATGGGCGGAATATCCGGCAGCACGGAGACGATGAGAGAATCCGCAAAATCACCACAGTTATTTGAAACCTCAACAGAGATACTTCCCGCCTGAGTGATATTGAATATCTGGCCGGTGGATCCATCTTGCCACAACCATGTATTGACATCAGAGAAAACAGGCGAAAGACTGACTACATCGCCATTGCAGATATCAATATCATTGCCGAGATCGACGAAAGGTGCGGGACCTGCATCGAGAATATTGACAGTATCCACATCACTTCCACATGTATTCGACACAGTGATGCTGTATGTACCTGGTGAACCGACAGTGATGGAAGGACCTTGCGAGCCATCATTCCATAAATAACTCACACCGGAAACATTTGCATCAAGGGTAAGAAATGCATTATTACAAAGTGGAAGAGACGATGGCAGATCAACCACAGGTGGATTATCATTGACAGAAACATTGACTGTATCTGACGCAATGCTACACTGATCGGCAATTTGCAACCACTATGTGCCTGCAGAATTGACGACTAATGAATCCGCAGTTGATCCATTTTGCCAGGTATAATTGACACCGGGAATATTTGCATAAAAAATATATTCTTCACCGGGGCACAATGCTATATCGGCACCCAGATCAGGAAAAGAGAGCGGATTGATAAAATCTACACTGATTGAATCAAAAGACTCACCGCATTCATTTGATACAGTCAGTGAATAAGTGCCTTCAACTGTTACAGTATATGAAGTATCAGACGATCCATCCTGCCAGATATAATCACCAATGGCGTCATTGCCATCAAGTGTCAATGTTTGCCCCGGACAAAGTGCCTGATCAACAGGTAAAGAAACGATTGGTAAATCCAATAACATAGCTTCAAGGGTATCACTGCCGGCACCGCATTCATTTGTAACTGTTACAGAATAAGTCCCCGGAGATGAAATTGAATAAAAAAAGGAAGTGCTTCCATCGTCCCAAAGAAAATCGCCCAGCTCTTCATCGAGAAGAATCTCGATGTTTTCGCCATCACAAAACGAAACAAACTCGTCACCCAAATCGACAACAGGCAGTTGTATCTCTGTCACTTCAATGTCATCAGACGATTCTCCGCACATATTGCTGATGATGAGCTCATACATTCCACCCATTGCAATAATGTAATCAGGCGAGGTTGAATTATCCTGCCATTGAAAATCACCCAGCTCAGGATCAAAGTTGAATTCAATTTCCTCACCGGGACAAATGATCATGTCTTCACCGAGGTCAAAGTCCGGCAGATCGAGAATGCTCACTGCAATCATGTCAGTAGTAACATCACATCCATCGTCCATTGAAACCTCATAAAGTCCTGAATCTGTAATCGTATATTCCGGACCTGTCGAACCATCCTGCCATTCATAGTCTCCATAATCCGGATCAAGTGAAATCCCATAGCTGTCCCCCTCACAAATGATAATTTCTTCAGGACCGAGATCAACCCCGAAGGGAACACCATCAAAAACGACATCTATTTCATCGATTCCCACTTCGCATCCGGACGTGATGGTCAATTCATAAGTCCCTGACTGAGTCACCGTCAATGTGGGCTCAGTCGATCCATCACTCCATAAATAGCTGACATTATCCACGCCAGGATCAATTTCATAAGGTGTACATGTGACAACATCATCACCAAGATCCAGATCCAGCGTACTGATATCCACTTCCATCACAGAAACATCTTCTACATAGTAATAAGCGATCTGATCGATGGGATTGCATGAGGGATCGGCCGGCGAATCGCTGTCATCATAAAAATTACCGATCGTAATCCAGTCTTCACCACCTTCTGCGAGGTAACATCCGGAAATCAATGTCCAGTTTTCCTTGTCTACCAGGAAACCCATGTTTGCTTCTAGTTGAGGCTCCACCTCAAGTGTCGCAACTGATCCACTGGGCGGCGGATCTTCGCTGATGTATACACCCATATTTTGAATGCCACAAAACATATCACCGTTACTGATATAATATTCAATCTGATAGAGGTGTCCTGCGGCCATGGGTTCATCGAGTTGCACTTGCAGATATTCCCGCCAGGGCAGGAAAGGCCATAGGACGATTATTCCCGTGTACGATTCACCTGAACGGGGTGTTTGGCTGCCGAAGTAATTGTTTGGGACCTCGACCTCGGGTAAAAATGCACAAGCGTTAAAAAAATCGGCTGTTGCCAGAGAGCCATTTTGCCATGGGGGGCAGAGCAATGCACCACCTTCCCCAAAGCCTTCCGGACAAGAGGTAAATACCTCAAAGTCATGATTGGGCACAAGGTTTTGTGAATACCCTCCGCTCGCAGGCACCAGAAGGGCCAGCAATAAAAATGAGGATCGTATTAATTGAGTAAACCTTTGCATTTCTCAGTCCAATAGCGGGATATGAAAAATACAAAATGTCCTGCAATGAACCCAACTACGGGTGAATGCAAAAACTCACTTATCGAAGGAGAGTAAGGGTTCCGGATATAACTTCTATGTTTTCTTTTCCGCTCTGCATATAGGTGAGATGCACTAAATATGTAAACACCGCCTGGTTCATCTGCTGATCATGATATGTTCCATCCCACCTGATCGGCTCAGTATTCGTACCATACACAAGATTGCCCCAGCGATCATAAATAGAACATTGTACGGATGTAACATCTAACTCAGGACCAAATACAACTTCGAAGAAATCATTTCGATCATCCGCATTGGGGGTAAAGACATTCGGTATGTAAAAATCATTCTTAATGATACATGTATCGCTTTCAAAAACTTCGAGATCGTGTTCAGCGGTTTTGCAATCAGTCAATACCATGACGGAATACAAACCGGGCTCAGTAATTTGAAGTGTAGGAAGTATAGATCCATCATTCCACAAATATTCTGCGGAGAATGGTTGTGTCACGTTTAGTGAAAAAACATTTTCCGGGCACCATGGATATTCATCTTG
>JANMVA010000256.1:0-4007 GCA_031392195.1 Saprospiraceae bacterium
GGTTGGACAGGTTGTGGATCAATTGTAGTGCTTTGAGATTGATGAAGATAGGGATTGCCCATAGACTATTAAACGCTTTTTTGCCTGTGGCTTGCTGAAGGTGATATTTCTTCCCGGGCCTACTACAATATTCAATTCAAAATCTCCTTATCTTCCGAGAGTGATTATGAAGAAATACACGGTTATTTACCTGGCTTTAGGGCTGCTGACGCTTACTGCCCTTTCGGCACAGACCATTGTTCAGCCCAAACAACTGGATTACAGTTCTGTAGGGATCCTGTACAACCAGGAAAAATCATTGGAGCTCAGGCCGCATAGCAATGGAGGAGCAGTAGGCGCTCATTTTGGAAAAATTGTCACTTATTATAAGACCCGGTATCATCAGTTTGACATCGGTATCCTCCGCCATCCAAAAGAATTCCGCCAATCAATTGCCTTTCATTCGGGTAACCCAATTGCCCGTACTTCTTTTACGTATGGAAAACAAAATCACTTTATCGTTTTACGAGCCGGCTTTGGTGTTAAACGATACTATTCGGATAAAGCAAAAAGAAAAGGGGTTGCCGTCGGAATCAACTACCAGTTAGGTGCATCAATCGGTTTACTTAAACCTTATTATCTGCATCTCAACCGCCTCAGAGATGGTGGTGTCACAGATATTTCGACAGAACGATACAGTGCAGAAAATGCAGAACTATTTCTCGATGATACCCGGATCATTGGACCTGCATCTTTCTTCAGGGGATTTGAGAAGATCAACCTGATCCCCGGCCTCAATGCCAGAGTAGGTGCGCATTTCAGTTTAGGTGCTTTTGATAAATATGTCAAAGCATTTGAAATGGGTATCGCTGTTGATGCATTTGTCCGGCGCGTTCCGATCATGATCATTGAAAATAACACACCTGTGTTTATCAATGGTTATCTGTCGTTTCAGATTGGGAAGAGGCAGTAACTGACACCTCTGAGATTTTTATAATTGACACTTCTGTCATCGTCGGGAGGAAATATGTTAATGTGCTAATTTGCTGATGTGGTAAGTTTTATCACGCTTATCACAGAACAGTTTTTCTGTTCACTTTTCAAATTGATCATTTACACTATCACATAAGCAGATAAGCAAATCATCACATTGATTTTTATACCTTGAGTTCCATATGAATACTACCAGCACCCTTACCCGTTCTTTGGGCTTGAGCTTTGTCATCGTCGTGACAGTCGCGAATATTCTTGGATCAGGTGTCTATAAAAAAGTGGCACCGATGGCGAATGAAATGAATTCCTCCGGTTGGGTATTGATTGCGTGGGTGCTTGGGGGGATCATTACATTATTTGCGGCACTGAGCAATGCAGAAGTTGCAGGACTGCTGGCGGATACAGGAGGTGAATATGCATACTTCAAGAAAATCTATAACCGGTTTGTGGCTTTCATGTATGGATGGTCATTATTTACGATCATACAGACAGCGGCTATTTCTTCACTGGCATATGTGTTTTCGCAATCACTCAACTCACTGATAGATCTGCCGCCGACCATGATGGCCATGCAGGATTATCACATCGGTGGGATCTTTTATCCATTCCAGGGCTTTACGATTAAGCTGACGGCCATTGTATTGATCATTTTGCTGACGCTCGTCAATACAAGCAGTATTAAGTCAGGGGCCTTGATCAGTAAAATCATATTGTGGCTCGTCTATGTTGGTATCGGTGCGATCATCATTTTTGGATTGTCCAGTAAGGAAGCTGACATCACGCAGAGTTTTATTTTTTCAACAACAAATAACTCACCGATTACCATTAGTGCACTCTTTACGGCTATGCTCGGTGCCTTCTGGGCTTACCAGGGATGGACCAGTGTTGGATTTTTAGGTGGTGAAGTAAAGGATGCCAAGCGGAATATTCCAAAAGGGATTGCGATCGGTGTATTTATTGTCATCGGGATTTATCTCCTCGTCAACGCAACCTACATGGCTCTCCTTTCTGTTGATCAACTAAAGGAAGTTCATGCTGCAGGTAATCAGATTGCAGCTGTCGAAGCTGTGAGAGTATTTGCAGGAGATTATGGTGTGATCGCGATTTCGATCCTGATCTTATTTACGACGCTTGGTTGTACACATGCCACCATTTATTCAAGTGCCCGTCCTTATTATGCGATGGCCTCAGAAGGATTGTTTTTTAAATCCGGATCAAAACTGAACGCATCACACGTCCCATCCAATTCTTTATGGATGCAGTGCATATGGGCAAGTGTGCTTGTTTTCTCAGGCACCTTTGACCAGCTCACCGACATGGTCATTTTTGCTGTGTTTATATATTACGCTTTGACAGCCTTAGGTGTTTTTATCCTGCGTAAAAAAATGCCGGATGCTCCACGACCTTATAAAGTCTGGGGCTATCCAATCGTGCCGGGTATCGTTATTCTCTTCTGTATCGGGTTATTTTTCAACACGATCATTACACAACCGAGAGAAGCGATTTTTGGAATGGTGTTAATATTGACAGGTGTGCCGATGTGGCTGTGGTTTAATAGGAAGAAATCAGATTCTTAGCTTCTGACAGAAAGTAAATTGGCGGACAATTCTGCTCAGGTGGAGGAGATTGGGTGATGGAGTGATGGAGTGATGAAATAATGGAGTGATGTGGTGATTGAGTGATGGAGTGATGAAATTATGTAGTTATATAGTGATCTATTTAAGTTATTGACGGATCTGTTTAGTCCGGTTGCTGAACTGTAGCAATTGGTTGAGTATAGCAAGTCGAAGCATTAGGGGTTAGGGGCTGGGAAAACTGATGTGCGGGATATTTGGTGATGATTTTTCCATTATCCCGAAGGGGTGACAACTCTAAGATCACTAGATCACCCCATCACTCCATCACTCCATATCAATGAAGTCTCCTCCTTTTCGTCATCCCCCCTGTTGTATCCTTTATACTGTGCATGACCATAAAGGCATTGCTATCGATCTTTTGGACTTCGTCTTTGAGCTTGGTGATCTCAAGACGAGTGATGACGGTATAGATAATTTTTAAATCCTGTTTCTTTTCACCTGATTTTCCAAACCCCCTTTCGCCCTTATAAACTGTAACACCTGAATTTAATTCATAAGCGATCATTTCGCGGATATCATCAGCTTTGATGGAGACGATAGTCACACCAGTATACTCCTCAATACCCTCGATGATGAAATCGACCGTCTTGGATGCAGAAAGGTAAGTGAGCATGGCGTACATCGCTATTTCAATGGAAAGAAGATAGGCGGCAAATGAAAAAATGAGCACATTGATGATCAGGATAATATCCCCAATCGTCAAACCAGAACGTCTGCTCAAAGCGATAGCCAACACTTCTGTGCCATCGATCACCGCACCACCTCTCATCGACAACCCAATACCAGCTCCAAGGAAGAACCCACCAAAAACAGCAATCAGCAATTTGTCATTCGTGATCTCAGGATAAGGAATGAGCGCAACACAAATGGCTAAACCTGTGATCGCTAAAACCGTTCGAATCGCAAATGTCTTCCCGATAGCCGTAAATCCAAAAACAATAAACGGAATATTGACGAGCACGATCAGGATTGCCAAAGGAATTTTCGTCAGGTTAGATATTAACAGCGAGATACCCGTAGCCCCGCCATCAATAAATCCATTGGTCAATAAAAATCCTTTCAAACCAAATCCGGCTGAAAGAATTCCCAGCAGAACCAGAAAAATATCGCGTAAGAAATCTTTTAATATAAGCTTGAATTCATACAACCCACGCGCGATATCGTATTTCGAATACGAATTTGGATCTTTCCGCCCTTTGTATTTATCCTGCAATACAAAACGGATGATCTGCCGCGTCCAGAAAGGGTTGATTTCTTTAGCCATTGATATAACTTATCTAGACCGGTTTCTTCTTTTCCTGAATCTTACTCTTTATCATTTTAAATAAAACAGGCAGCACCGAAACAAAAATAATCCCCAACACGATCCATTCCAGGTCGTGCGTCAAATCATACTGG
>JANMVA010000279.1:0-4715 GCA_031392195.1 Saprospiraceae bacterium
TCAACCTCCAGTTGCAATGAATGCCCCAGGATAATCGTCGTATCATTGATTGTACTGATCATCAATGGAGGGCCATCCGGAACGATGACTTGCTGTTCGTCAAAACAACCATACTCGTTCTCAATACGAACAGTATATGTACCTGCAGCGACATTGACTGAGGTAATTGGTGACGGGACAGGTGCGCCGCTAACAAAGAACTTATAAGGAGGCCGAGTACCGGATACAGATACAATGGAAATCGAACCATCGGCTTTACCTATACACGAAGGAGGTTTTGTCATAAACTCTGCAATGATCGGCGGATCATCTACAACCTCGAGGTTGATGATGACAATGCTATCACAACCATTGACAGCCGTATAATAACGTTCATATGTACCTGTCTCGGTATAAGATTGACCATCAAATTCAAAAGACAAACCTTCACATATCGTATCCGTAACATGGAACTTTATGGGTACGACATCAATGACGATAGTATCCGAAAAAATCCTGCAATTGATATTCGAAAGATTGGATAGTGTATTGCTATAGATAAACCTGAAATAATATTGCCCGGTGCTTAATATGTCAACAACATAATTTGTGTCAATTGCTCCCGGAATATCTGTCCAGACTATCCCAGAATCATACGATATCTGCCATTGCATGACAAATGTATCCGCACTGATGTGAGCACTCAGAACGGGGAAGATAGATTCCCTGCAAATCTTACCGGGTATACTGATATCAAGAGAAGCGACCGGACCGCATGGTTGAAAATTGATATTATCAATTGCCAGGTCATTGCCCGGACCACCGGGAGCATTGTTTCGCAATGTTAGTTTTAACGTTGACTGTGCTGCACCTGAAACAAAAGTAAATCCGTAAGTATGCCACACCTCATCCTGTGCAATAGGACCTGTATTATAGATTTCCACATCATTGATCAGGAAGCTGACATTAGGTAAATTATGTCCTGTAAACTGGCTCATCACAAGATTGATGACATCCGCGGAGAATACATACTCTGTATTCTCACAAACATTATCCACAATGCGTTCATAAAAAATACCAGGCTGATTACTGGCATTGATCACCATCATGTACCCATTCGGATCAGGGCTGTTATCTCCTATTTGCAGCCAGCTTTGAAAAACTGATGACCAGTTCCCTATGTCATTGGTCAGCGTGTATTGTCCATCACTCGGTGGAACAATAGTGGTGTACTGGAAACCCGGAGCAAGATTAGGATTGACGCTCACGATATTCTGGGTTCCGCTCCCAAAGTCACCACTTGTGAAAATGTTATTGCCTAATTGTCCGTCACAAAGTTCTGACTGAGCTGAAAGAAATGGGTTTATTAAAAGGCAGAAAAATGCAAGGGCTCCACTAATCTTATTATTCATCAGTCTTCGCATCCGGCTTTGGGTCATAAAAAGGCTTACTACAATGGTTTACTTGCAGCTGATCACCATATCATTAACAATAAACAACAGGGTTTTAATACAGTTTAGAATCTTCTTTAGTTCCATCCTTCATAAATGCTGAAAACAAACCTTTGAAATCAACTGCAGGGAGGATAATCAGCAACAGCAGGGGTAAGATAAAAATGACCCTGCCCTGGTATCGCGTCAGTACTGTAGAAAAGGCACTGCATACAAAAGCGTTGATGAGGATCGTCCATAATAAAAAAATGACAAGTTGTCTATGCCGGCCGTACCACTTTCGGTAAAATAGGAGAAGCAGGACTAAAATGACGAATGAACCATAAACAAATATATTCTGCCGGTCATTGAGCTTGTCAAATTTAAGCCTGTCATTTGCCCGGTTCTGCATTGAGACATTCATCTGGTATTTATGTGCCGGGAAGTTTTCTTCAATGAAGGCAAGATAATTCCGGCCCTGCGGTTCTATTTCAAAGCTTCCCAGTTGCTGGACCGTCGAGAAAATCCATGCTACGAGAATATCCTTGATGAACCCCGGCGTAGTGAGAAGATCGCGAATCATTCGATTGTACTCCATTGCCGAAGAATCCCATCCACCTGTTTTGTAAAAAGGACTGGCCGGATCCCATATAAAATCGTGCGTCATTGAATCTCTGTACGCACAAAGACTATAAGACGTTTCACTGCAGTTTTGATTTAAAAATTTGGAAAGGATGCCGACTTCATGCATCCGGGAAACAAAGAATACATGGCTCTTTTGCGTCAGGAATATTTGTTTAGTGAAAGCATAATTCACCGCAATCGATAAGACGACCCCTGAGATAAATAATCCGGCAACCATAAGCCACTTTTTCATAGTGAAGGGAAGTGTTCCGCTTTTGCGACGTATGAACAACCACAGCCCCATGATGATAAGACTAATGAAGAAAATGATTAAATGCGAATTATGGAGAATAAAAGCATAGACACATACCGGAATCAAAAACCATAAATGCGGCTTCCTCACATCGGCAAATAAAAGGATGGCGAGTGACAAGAGAAATATTGAAGTGAAAATATCAGGCATCAGGTAGCTGACGAAAAAAGAATAGCCGGTCAATACTGTCAGCAGAAAAATGGAAACTAAGAAATGAACAAGCCTGTTACGCGCAGAACTGAAATAATAGAAGAAAAGATAGATAACAAAAGTTGCCAGCAGACCTTGCGCAAAGATGGATAAGAACAGGTTGTCCATCATATGTGTATGTCTCATGAACCAGCCATAAAAGATTGGGCGGTCCAACGGAAGCGTATTCAATATCCCTGAAGCGAGATAAGCAGCCGAATCCGGGTACAGAATGGGAAAATTATTGTACAACCCCATGGACACCGATAGCAACAGAGCCGCTAATAACGTGTAGAAAACAGACTGGTATTTTTTGAACATCTCGTTTTGTTATCTGTAGTTGACTTCGTTCCCATGCCTGATCAGGCAGAGATATGCAATCCGAATGTAACATTTAATCAAGTAACTTGCCCGGGCCTAAGAGACAATGAGAGTGCATCATATTGATTGTGTATATATTAAGTCATGCTGAAGTACAAACTGGAGATTGAAATAGAAAAGCCACTGGATCATGTTTTTGGCATATTCACTAACCGTATCCTGCTTCCGCGTTGGCAGCCGGGATTGATTTCTGATGAAGTCCAGGAGGAAAAGGATGGCCGGAAAACATTTAAGCTTACCTACCAGGTTGGCAGACGAAAACTCTTTATGACTGAAACTATTACGCGTGAAGAAGCGTATCAATATCATGCTACCTATAAGCTAAAAGGTGTTGTTAATCATGTCAGACATCAGTTTGAAGCAATCGATGCACATCGCACAAGATGGCGATCAGAACAGGAGTTCAGGTTTAAGGGACTGATGAAAGTAATCTCCTTGTTTATGCGAACAGGATTTGAAAATCAAGCCGGAATGATCATGAATAATTTCAAACGATTCGCGGAAAAGCATTAAAAATGCATCTTTATTAGGCCCCTTTTTACCTTGTTTTAGGGCATATTTTTTTATTCCCCTGTTGCTTGCAAATCAGGTACTTACACCGATTAACGTATGGTTAACAGGAAATAGAAGTAGAGACCTTTTGCTGCATCGATAATGTCCATACTTTTGATACGGATAATAACATCTGAAAACACAAATTTAAATCCTGATATGAAACATTTACTTGGAATACTTGCCATCGTTCTTTTGGCTTCTTTTCAGTTAAGCGCACAAGCTACTCCAACTGAAGCAGCCCCTACATCAAATCCAGCTTCAAAAGCTGTTCTGTCTTTTGAATCAGATGTTGTTGATTACGGTACTATCGACCAGGGTGGAGAGCCTCTCCGTCTGGCTAAATTCACGAACACGGGCACAGAGCCTCTGATCATCACAGGTGCTAAAGGCAGCTGCGGATGTACAGTTCCTAACTGGCCAAAAGATCCAATCATGCCGGGCGAAACTTCTCAGATCGAGATCCGCTATGACACGAAGAGGCCAGGTGCTATCAACAAGACTGTCACTGTGACTTCTAACGACGCTGTTGGTAAGCACACACTTCGCGTAACAGGTACTATCAATGCTGTTGCTGCGGAAGAAGGAGTTCCTGCTAAAGAAACGATCTTCAAAAAGCCTTAATTCTTTCCGTACTTCTCGGAATCTAAAAAATTAAAACCCGGTTGTCGATGACAGCCGGGTTTTTTTATGTAATCGATTTCATCATTATTGTAGAGACGCATGATCTTGCATCTCTACAATAATGATGAAATCGATTAATTTGCCCAAAATATTTTCATGCTTATCCTCCTCTCCCCTTCCAAAAACCTTCATAATGTTCCAAAAGGATCACATAAGCATAGCTTACCGCGATTGCCGGATGAGACTTTACAACTCATTGAATCTTTAAAAAAGCAGACACCTAAGTCATTGCAAAAACTAATGGATATCAATGACAAGCTGGCGAAACTCAATGTCGATCGATACCACCAATTCTCATGGCCACACAGTTCCGGGAATGCTACGGTTGCCATAAATACGTTCAGAGGAGAAGTCTATTTGGGACTTGATGCAGGAACGCTGACAGAAAAAGAAGCTGAAGAAGCCGATAAACGCATTCGCATCTTATCCGGATTGTATGGATTGCTCAGACCATTTGATTTGATCCAGCCTTACAGGCTTGAAATGGGAGTTGAATTGAAAGTTGGAAAGAATAAAACGCTGTATGATTTCTGGGGTGAGAAAATCTCCGGTCTGCTCAACCA
>JANMVA010000454.1:0-3644 GCA_031392195.1 Saprospiraceae bacterium
GCTGCCAGTCAGATTGTCAAGCACTCCCCAGGTGATGAGGCCTAACATCATCGCTGTTTTTTCGCTCACATCAAAAAAACTAAAGTAACCTGCATTATTGCCGGTCAGCGGGATCATCTTCGCGTATGTAGAACGGGAAAGCGATTGAATCCCTCCCATGACAATGCCGATAAACACTGCTGCAATATAAAAATGCATTGGAGTTTGAATAAAGTAAGCACCGAAACAAATCAAAATCCAGACGCTGACTGCGATCATAAGTGCATTTATATTTCCTGCTTTTTTTGAAATCCAGGCAAATAAATATGCCCCTCCTATTCCCACATACTCGATCAGTAAAACCGTGATGATCAATGCTTCAATAGGCAGGTTTAGTTCTTTTTTGCCAAACGAAGATGCCATAAACATAATCGTCTGAACCCCCATGATATAAAAGAAAAAACTGGATAAAAACATCCTGAGTTTTGGGAGTGATCTCAGCTCATGCCATATCTTGACCAACTCCCTGTATCCATGCATCAGGCTTCTTTCATGCGTTTTGGTCACATTGATTCCTTTCGGCAATTTGCGTAAAGGGATTTGTGCAAAACCCAACCACCAAAGACCGGTCAGCAGAAAAGATAATCTTGGGAAAAGGGTATCATCTTCTACACCCAAATTCTCCTGATTCAAAATGAAGATGAGATTAAAGATGAGTAAGGTTGTAGCACCGATGTAACCATATGTAAATCCTCTCGCACTTACTTTGTCCTGGTTCCCTTCAGAAGCGATGGCCGGTAAATACGAATTGTAAAAGACAATGCTTCCGCAATACCCGATCGTAGCTATGATCAGACTGATCAGGCCGAGATGAACAGCCGAAATATCAGCGAAGAAAAAAAGTGAAATGCATCCCAGCGCCCCCATGTAGCAGAAGAACTTCATGAAAGACCTTTGATTACCACTATAATCAGAAATGGAAGAAAGTAATGGGGAAATCAATGCCACAATCCCAAATGCTATCCCAAGTGCAATCGAATAAGCAGCAGAATTTTCAATGATGAATCCCAGGACTTTAATTTTCGTGCCCCCGTTAACTTCGGTCACTTCATTGAAGTAAGGGGGGAAAATAGCGGACGCTATGACCAGGGCGTAAGCTGAGTTGGCCCAATCATACATGGCCCACCTGTGAATGGTCTTCCGGTCATCGCGGGGAATGGATGCAGGCTGAAGAGTGGTTGATTTGGCTAACATGCGCGTTTAAAATTCGATTCAAGTTAGCTTTTACCCTGAGAAAAACAATCATGATTAATAATGATAAAAAAGCTGCAATAAGGTTAATAAGGAAAATACTTTCAGCAGGGGCAAGCCCTGCTTCTACACGGATTCAACTGTTTCAATTTTCGCCATGCCCTCCCGCACCATTGCTATGCAAAGGCGGGATCTTCGCTGCGCTTCGACATGCTTTATGATTTTAGCCGCTAATTACGCTAACGGTTGAGCTGTAGCATTTGGGTGCGGGATAGCAGGTCGAAGCATTCACGCTAATTAAATTTTGCCTATTTCTGTAAACGCCGGGGAGTTTGATTTTACAATTTCAAATCCTCAGCGTTTAGTGAGCTAATTAGGAACTGCGGGCATTAGTCCGCGGATGCACCCTCCCGCTACTTTGCTGAAGCAATGGCGGGATCTTCGCTGCGCTTCGACATGCTCAGTGTTCCTTCGCCTCCGCCTTCGCCTTCGCCTATTTTTTTACCACCGCAAATCCCTTCTTCTTCCAGTCCAAAAATCCATCTTTCAGGTTGTAGACTTTTACAAAGCCATTTTTCATAAGCAAACCGGCCGCATCCGAGCTTCTGCCACCGGCTGCGCAATAAACAAACACCTCTTTGTCTTTTGCAAGCTTATTGATGCGCTGTTCAAAATCATTTTCGTAAATGTCAATGTGAATGGAACCGGGAATGAAACCTTCAGCTACTTCTTCCGGCGTTCTCACATCCAGGATAATCCCTTTCCCTCCATCCGAAAGTTCTTTGAATCGTTTGGAATCGACATCTTCGATGGTTCCTTTCGTTTGCTTTGTCTGTCCGTTAGCGCATCCTGTCAATATGAAACAGGAAATGAAAACGAGGACGAATGGATTAATCAATTTCATTTAAATGTGAATTTCGGGAATTTACTGCCTGGTATTTAACAAAGCGGGGGCAAGCCCCGCCACTACATTTACACTATTTCATTTAGTCTTTTCAAACTCAACTCTTCTGTTCACCATTCTGCCTTCTTCAGTGGCATTACTTCTGAGTGGTTCACTTTCTCCTTTGCCGCTGAAAGAAATTCTTTTCTGATCCACACCTTTACTGACCAGATATTCTTTCACACTTTTTGCCCGCTGGATGGACAAATTTAGATTAAACTCTTCACTGCCTGTATCGTCAGTATGGCCTGTCAATTTGATTTCGACATCTCTGTAGATTAAAAGTTTCGAAGCCAGCGTATCCAGACTTGATTTCGATACCGGAAGAAGTATGGCGCTGTTGTAATCAAAGAGTATGTCTTCAAGTACAATTTTCTTACTGACTGTTCCTGTTGTATCTGTGAGAAATGAATCAAGTGAATCCGGATTGACATAAGTATTAATATTCGAACCGCGCAAGCCTTTAACAGAAACAAGGTCATAACCCGGTGACTGGCCATTCATATCGAGCCCTACGATTTTTACATATTGTACTTTTCCTTTAAAGGCAATCGCCGACAGATCAAGGGAACTGGTCTTGCAATCATCCACCACACCCAGCTTAATAAAATCTTTTCCATCCTCACTAACATACACATCCGCTTTTTCACCACTACACCCATTTTCTGTTATGAAGAGGTCAGGTTGGCCGGGCTTGTCGATCACGACATTGTCTGTAAATTTTACGATCACATAGCTGCCTGTCGGCAAACTCAAAAACCAGATGGCATTAGGACCGATAATCCGGTTCGGGTTGATTAGCAAAGGGAAATCTCCTCCACGTCCGCCATATGAATTAGTAAAGTGCACATTTGCCTTTGAGTAGTAAGACTCCACTAACAGATCAGCATATTCCGGAAATGTAACCTGGGAGCGAATTGCGTTGGTACAGCTCAGTAAAACCAGTAAAAGTGAAAAAATTCTCATTGTAATAATCAAATTGATTAGTTGAAAAATTACTGCCCAAGTTTAAAATGTCTTACTCCTTGTAATAAGAACCTGCATCCAGCAATGCAATTAGTTCTTTTCTTTCTCCAGGCCTGAAAAGTACATTTTTGATCTCGAGTTGGCCAAAACCTGTTTGAATTGCGTAAATATTGTAATGACCTGATGGAAAACCGAGTTGAAACTTGCCTTCCATATCCGATTGTGTTCCGATAGTATCACCCAATTCAATATTTATAAGAATAATTATTGAAATAATCAGAGGTTCCATTAAATCCAATGAATCTGAACTGATCGTTCCCAAGATTCTTCCGGAAAGAGAGGCAGTAGCCGAATCAGCTATTCCAATAGACTTGAAGGACAGGATTTTGCCGGGGATGGATGGATAAGTAGCATTTCCTAATCCACAGACAAATCGTTTTCTGCAGCTGCCCAATGAAATGGAAATAAACAGAATAAGGATTATCAGGATTTTCCAAATCAGACC
>JANMVA010000359.1:0-2443 GCA_031392195.1 Saprospiraceae bacterium
ACTCATCATCGAGGTCGAAGTAGTAATCAATTTCCACTTTCGGGATGACCAGTGCGTGGCCATAGACAACCGGACGAATATCAAGAAAAGAAAGGCAACGATCGTCTTCGGCTATTTTATAACAGGGTATCTCACCCGCAATGATTTTTGAAAAGATCGTAGCCATGTATCCGGTTAGAAAAATATGTCGAGGACTTCAAATTGCAGTTCACCACCGGGTGTGGTGACGATAGCTGTTTCGCCGATTTTTTTGCCGAGCAATCCGGTACCGATCGGGCTGCTCACAGAGATCTTTCCTTCCTTCAGGTTGGATTCACTTTCGGACACGAGATGATATACGTGTTCTTTTTTGTCTTTGAGGTTCCTGATTTTTACTTTGGAGAGCACTGTCACTTTTGATATGTCGAGCTGTGATTCGCTGATCACACGCGCAGTGGAAAGCGCTTTTTCGAGGTCGTTGATTTTGAGTTCGAGCATGCCCTGTGCATCTTTGGCAGCATCGTATTCTGCATTCTCAGACAAGTCGCCTTTGTCGCGTGCTTCGGCAATCGCGCGTGCTGCTTCCATTCTGCCGGTTGTTTTTAACTCGTCCAGCTCTTTGTTTAATCGGGTAAACCCCTCCTGAGTCATGTACTGAATATCACTCATGGCCTGATAAAAATTTAATTGTGATGGTATGTTTTTAATTCCTTTTCCCGGGCTTTATCGCCCCATATTGATCCTGAATAAAGAGGGACAAGGTTTCAAACAGGAGTTTGTGTGTTAATAGACTTAGATGAAAAAACGTTCTCATATGGTAGCCCACGTGAGAACGTTCAATAAATATTGATGCGGCAAAGATAAACATTTATCAAGCCTGTGTCAAGAGCCTTACATTTTGTACCGGATGCTGAAATTGTGGGTTCCACTGAATGGATTCGTAGCCAGGTAGGCATAATCAACGGCAAACCGTCCGAGAGATTCCTTTTTAGTCGGCACTTCGATTGTCACACCTGCAGAAAGCCCGGAGTAGATACTGTGTTGAGGGTCACTGGTCGGAACCCCAATATCATAACGATATCCCGCTCTGACCATAAACATTTCTTTAAAGGCATATTCCACACCTGCACCAAGCTGATCCACTGAAAAGCTATTGGCTGTAAAATTTCCAAGAGCAGTGATCCGGTGCTGCGTGCCTCCCCAGAAATCATAAGAAAGTCCAATATTCAACATGGAAGGCAATTCAAAACCGGCTGCTCTATGCTCGACGCGGATTGGATAATCTGTATTTGGGTCAGGGTTGGGCGTTGGAAAAGTTAGTCCCTCGCCGTTAAACTTCATCGGTGATCCCATATTTCTAAGGGATACTCCAAACTTGAAATTGTCTTTTGCTCCTGTCACATATTGCACTCCGGCATCGATTGCGAAACCAAACGCATTGACATCAGCAATACTTTCTGAAATGCCTCTCAGCAAAATACCAACAGAAACTTTTTGCTCAAATGTGTGACTGTAAGAAAGGCCCAGGTTGAAAAAACTAGGACTATATGTGGCACCGGTTCCTTCCGGAACGGAGGTAGTCGTCACCTGAATGTCACCAAAGTCCATCGCCATGAGAGACAGTCCGAATGCACCACCCTTACCCATCTTTTTGGCCAGACCAATGCTGTTGATCCTGATATCTGATCCTTCAAACAAGCGTGTATGGGCAATGACAAATTCTGTTTTGCTAATCCTGGAAACGCCAGCTACATTGATCTGCATGGCTTCGACACCAAAGCACATGGAAGTGGCCATCGCATGCAAGCCTGCATTACGCGCCCATGGATTGAGAAGCAATTCATAGCCTCCTGCTTCACCCTGACGATCAGGATTGCCTCCATAGACGGTCACAGAACTGAGGCTGCCCATGACTATCAATAATGGTAATAAAAGTCTATTCATACTTTCAAACTTTCATATCTGCTTTATAAATACAATCAAGTCTCTTCCCTCTTTGTTTATAGTCCACTCGGATCAAACTGGCGACTGACACCGAACCATTTGATCACACGTTCACCAAGACCCGGTGCATCCACATGGATCAGATAGACACCACTGGCGATCGGAATATTGGCAAAGTTTTTCAAATTCCATTCAAGGTCCGGAACGATCTGATTGACTGCGACTGGTGGATTCGTACGCGGTGGTGAATTAGGCTTGCCCTCTTCATTCCGTGTATACTGCCGGATAAATCTTCCATCCAATGAATAAATTGTCACCACACATTGCGCAGGAAGATTGGTGATCTTCACTACGTTGCTAAAAGAAGAAGTTTCATATGTGCTATAAGCAAGGTAAGGGTTAGGCACTACATTGATCTTCTCCAGGGCTTCATTGATCTGTTCACCGGTTGCTACCTCTGCAGTCACATTTGTAAATGTAAAGCTGTATGTAGGCATGGAGTCATGTTGTCCGTTTCCTA
>JANMVA010000373.1:0-2290 GCA_031392195.1 Saprospiraceae bacterium
AATTCTATACATGCCTGAATAGATCTTTCATAGATGAGAACATCGACCTATAGTACATCACGCTAGCACTATTAATAAAGCTCCAATCCCGTTGCGATGGACTCACCTGGCTGAAGAACATGCTCATTTTGACAGGGATCAGTTTTTTATGAAGATCTTCCAATCCTTGCCACATCATTATTCGAAACCGGGACAGAAATTTAAGTACAGCAACCTGGGATATGTTCTGTTGGGTCAGATCATCGAACATGTGTCCGGCCTGACCTATGAAAATTATATTTTAACTCACATTATTGACATATGCGGAATAGACAGGCAAGCCCTGAATTTTGAGATCAATCCGAAGACACATACAACCGGTTATCATCAAAAATGGAGTCTCAGCAATACAGTGCTTGGTTTGATGATGGATAAGAAAAAGATGATGGGCGAAAGCGATGGACCATGGAAACCTTTCATTGATTTTTATATTAATGGAACATCCTATGGAGGGCTGATAGGAACAAGAGATTCGTTAGTGACATATGCACAGACACTGATGTTAAAAAAATCTCCGCTACTCAATGAAGCATTTAAGAAATTGCTTTTCACGGAAAGCATGATCGGAGGACGCCCTACTGGCATGTCACTTTCCTGGTACACTGGTCGCCTTGGCAAACACATATATGTAACGCATGCAGGTGGCGGCGGTGGATATTATGTAGAGCTCAGGATCTATCCGGTGATCGGAATGGGAAGTGTCATCATGTTTAACCGTTCCGGATTAAGGGATGAAAGATTTCTGGATAAAACAGATAGTTTTTTTCTGAAGCCTTAATTTTATCTCATGGCGACCATCACATTTCGTGAAGCAACCATTGACGATGCTCCATTGCTTCGTTACTGGGATTCCCAACCTCATGTCCTCGTTTCCGGCCATGATGAAGATTGGAATTGGGAAGAAGAATTACCTAAGAAACACGATTGGCGTGAAATGCTCATTGCCGAAATCGATGGCAGGCAGATTGGGATTATTCAAATCATTGATCCTGCCCTCGAAGAAACTCACTATTGGGGACACACACCTCCAAATATGCGCGCACTGGATATCTGGATAGGTGAGCCTGATGATACAGGGAAAGGTTATGGAACGGAAATGATGAGGCAGGCAATCGATCGGTGTTTTAATGACCCTGCAGTGACGGCCATCCTCATCGATCCCCTGGTGACCAACGTCAGGGCACACCGGTTTTATGAACGACTTGGTTTTATATTTGTCGAGAATAGATATTTTGCAGATGATAGTTGTCTGATATTTCAATTATCCCGCAGCGAATATTACAAATGATTCAACTATTTCTATGGCCATCGAGATCCTGAAAATCAATAAAAACGGTGAGACTCTCATCATCACAAAGCCTGGTGCTGAAACCAATGGCATTGTCACTGAATTCGAAGGAATGGAAGAACCGGGTATCGGTCCACCCATGCACGTACATTTTAAGCAGGAAGAAAAAGTAAGAGTTACCAAGGGACGGATGCGGGTAAAGACACCGGAAAAAGAATTTTCATTGAACGAAGGTGATGAATACACATTTGCCCCGGGTGAAGCTCATCAGTTCTGGAATGAAGGAGTTGAAACCATGCACTACACTGGCCATGTGAAGCCTTCACATAACTATGAATATTTTATCAGGCATATCTACCGGTCAGCTAATGAATCCAATGATGACAAACCCAATCCATTTGATGCCGCTTATTTATTGACCAGGTATAAATCGGAGATGGATATGCTCGTGATCCCAAAACCTGTAAAGCGGTTTTTGTTTCCTGTCCTCCTCGTACTCGGAAAGCTATCAGGCAAATTTGGAAAGTTTGCTGATGCACCACCTCCTGTGAAATAAGTTGAATGGTTAAGGAAACTGGACTGGATGTAAGTTGTGAGGTTAAAGGATAACCAATCGATCTTCAATAAGATCTATGTTGGTTAGGCCAAAAACTTTCATCCTTCAACCACCCTTTGACCCTTGACCCTTAAACCTGTCCAGTTTCCTAAATCTTTCAACCTATTCCCGATTTAAGTATCTTTATTTCAGGCCAATAAGTTTACTTAACGAGTGAAAAATAATCAGCGAATAATGAAAATGAAAATTACTCTCCACTGCTTCTCAGTATGTATGTTGTTGTCATTCCACCTGAATGGACAATCGACCCTTGAATATTTTTCAATACCGGGGTTGAGTCTGAATGCTTACCATTTTAACTTTTTTGATGGTACATACTCTACTTCGTTTACATTTTTTGATACTGC
>JANMVA010000380.1:0-4544 GCA_031392195.1 Saprospiraceae bacterium
TATTGCTTCTCGGATCAACATTCTAATATCATGAGAGGCCCCGCTATTTTTCTCGCCCAGTTCATTCGCAATGAAGCACCATTTAATACTCTGGATGGAATTTGTGCATGGGCCGCAGGACATGGCTTCAAAGGCGTGCAATTGCCTACGCTCGATCCATGGCTCATTGATCTGAAGTTGGCAGCAGAAAGCAAAACATATTGTGATGAGCTGACGGGAAAAATAAATGCACACGGACTGGAGATATCGGAATTGTCCACACATCTGCAAGGACAACTGGTTGCTGTACATCCGGCGTATGATATTCTCTTTGACAGTTTTGCGCCGAAGGAAGTGCATGGAAATCCAAAGGCACGCACTGCATGGGCGATTGATCAATTGAAACTCGCGGCGAAAGCAAGCAGCAATCTTGGGCTCGATGCGCATGTTACATTTTCAGGTGCACTCGCATGGCCGTATGTTTATCCATGGCCGCAACGACCGAAGGGTTTGATCGAAGAAGCATTTACAGAACTCGCCGATCGATGGATGCCGATCATTCGCCGTTTTGAAGAAGAAGAAGTGGATCTCTGTTTTGAATTGCATGCGGGGGAAGATCTTCATGATGGTGCAAGCTTTGATCGATTCCTTGATCAATGTCATGAGCACGAGACGATATGTCTGAATTATGATCCCAGCCATTTCATTATTCAGCAGTTAGATTACCTGCAGTTTATCGATCTGTATGATGATCGCATCCGGATGTTCCATGTGAAGGACGCAGAGTTTAATCCGGATGGAACGAACGGGGTGTATGGTGGCTACCAGGATTGGATCGACAGGGCAGGACGATTCCGCAGCCTTGGAGATGGTGAAATTGATTTTGGTGCGATATTCAGCAAGCTCGCGCAAATTGAATACGAAGGATGGGCAGTGCTGGAGTGGGAGTGTTGCATTAAGGACAGTGAACAAGGTGCTGCGGAAGGTGCGCATTTTATTAAAAGCCATATGATCAATGTCACCGACAGGATGTTTGATGATTTTGCAGGTGTGAAATCGGATAAGAAAACGAACAGGAAGATCCTGGGACTGAATGATTGATGTAATGATGTGCTGATGTGCTGATGTGAGAATGTGAGAATGTGAGAATGTGAGAATATTGAAACAGTAAAAATATAGCATCTGATGACTCAATAGATTTATCCGATACAACCAATATGAGGAAATGAGTAAGATGCACTTAAATGAGAAGAACTGTGAATGTTTCAGGACCAAACAAAAATAGATTAGCACATTAGCAAAATCAGATGAGTAGATTATATCAATTTCTTATAGTATTTCTTTTGATGACCCTGCCCATTGTTGTCAATGGACAAAATGTTGATTGGAATGCGTTGATTGAATCATGGAGAACAGCATACGACGTTCCCGGCATGTCTGTAGGAATTATCAGAGATGGAGAGGTTCTTTTGTCTGAAGGTTTTGGTGTGCTGGAGGAGGGTAAGATTGCAAAGGCTGATGAACAAACACTTTATTCGATTGCGTCCAATACGAAAGCATTTATTTCCGCTTCATTGGCAACGCTGGTAGAAGATGGAAAGATAACATGGGATGATAAAGTGAAGCAATGGCTTCCTTATTTTGAATTGTATGATCCATGTGTGAGTGAAATGATGACCATCAGGGACCTGTTGTGTCATCGTGCAGGACTAGGTACGTTCAGTGGGGATGTGATTTGGTATCGAAGCGATTATTCAGCGGAGGAGGTTATTCGCCATGCTGCAGAAATTCCGGCTGTTTACGAATTCCGTAATGGTTATGGTTACTCTAATGTCATGTATATCGCGGCCGGTGAGGTGATTAAGGCTGTTACAGGAAAATCATGGGCCGAATACACACGGAAAACATTCCTGAAACCCCTGGATATGAATCGCACACTTGTTTCAACAAATGAAATCAACTTAACAACAAACGTTGCGACACCTCATAAACCCGAGGGGGAAGTTCAGAATCCAATTGATTGGGTCAACTGGGATAATATGGGTGCAGCGGGAGGGATCATATCTTCTTCGGATGATATGTTGAAGTGGATAAAAATGCAATTGAACAAAGGGATCATCGGACCAGATACATTTTTCCTCCCCGCCAATCAATTGGTGATGTGGACACCACATAATAGTTTTCCGGTCAGCACACGTGCACACGAATTGTATGGACGCAACTTTAGCGGCTATGGATTGGGATGGAGTGTTTCAGAGTACAAAGGACATTTCGTGGCTTCGCACACAGGTGGGTATGATGGCATGTATTCGAGTGTTTATCTATTACCAAATGAGAAGATCGGTGTTGTGGTGCTCACCAATTCGATGAAAAGTATTGGTTCCATGCTGACCTTTGAAATATTGGATAAGTTGCTGGGCCTTCCACAAAATGATTGGAAAGAGCGGGGCTTGCGGAATGAAGTGGCAGGAACAGAGGATCGTGCTAACCGCATTAAAGCCATAACGGATGTAAGGAAAACAGGAACAAAGCCATCTCTGACAGATGCGCAGATCATCGGCCTTTATCGCGACGCTTTGTATGGCGATATCCTGATTGAAAAAGAGAACAATGAATTGTTTATCAATTTCCAATCTTCACCCGGCCTGAAAGCAAAACTCACGCATTGGCATGATGATGTGTACGAAATAAACTGGCTGGAAGAACAGGCATGGTTTGGTTTTGGTACCGTGCAGATCCTGAAAGACAATAATGCGAAACCATCAGGTTTGCAGTTTGACGTACCGAATGACGACATCTTCTTCGAGGAAATCAAATCCGTGCGTGTCTCGCCATGAATCATGAACAAACTGAATTGATTCGTGCATTAACTGAAAAAGTCAAAGGAGATGTGTATGCTGATCCTGTTACGCTCGGGATCTATGCAACTGACGCCAGTATTTATCAAATGATGCCTGTCGCTGTCGTTTGTCCGAAAGATGAAGAAGATGTAAGGAATTGTGTAAAAATTGCAAACGAACTTCATGTTCCGATTCTTGCCAGAGGTGGGGGAACAAGCCTTGCGGGCCAAACAGTAGCAGAGGCAATCGTACTTGATTTTTCAAAGTACATGAACCGCATTCTTTCATTCGAAGAAAATACAGTAACTGTTCAGCCAGGTGTCATACGTGCGCAACTCAATCATTTTCTGAAGCCACATGGTCTTGAATTTGCACCTGATCCAGCTACCGGTACCAGAGCAACGATTGGCGGCATGATTGCCAATAATTCTTCCGGTACAAAAAGTATTATTTACGGCAAAACGGGTGATCACACACTGGAGCTGAAAGTGATGCTTGCCGATGGTTCGACGATTGTTACAAAGCCATTGACTCCGGATGAACTATTACGAAAGCTCGAGAGTGAGGATGCCGACAAGATTTACTATAAGCAGATGATGGATCTTGTGCTTCCACTGGAGCAAGAGATTGATGAGCGATACCCAAAGACAATGCGTCGTGTGGGTGGATATGCCTTTGATGATTTTATTGCTTCAGGATATGGTGATCTCAACAGGATCATCATTGGGAGTGAAGGTACACTCGGCATCATCCTGGAAGCAAAAGTGAAAGTTGTTCCGCTTCCCAAACACAAAGGAGTCAGCGTTGTGCAATTCGATCATGCGCAGGATGCCATCCGGGCTGTGCGAACGATGGTGAAGTACGCACCATCTGCAGTTGAAATATTGAGTAGGTTGCTGATTGGCTATAGCCGGAAAAACATTGAGACTGCGCCCATGTGCGGTTTTTTGAAAGGCGAACCTGATTCGATCCAGATCATTGAATTTTATGGAAATGATGGCGAGGAATTGCGACTGCGTGCAGAGACGATGCATGCAGATTTGCGCGAACAAGGCTTTGGATATGCGCATGATTATTATCCGGAAGGTCCGATGTTTCACAATATTTGGGGTATCCGTGAAAGAGGTCTTGGATTATTATTAGGCGAGCCAACGGATAAGAAAGGTGTACCTGTGATCGAAGATGCGGCGATCCCATTGGAGCATCTCGATGCATTTATTGCAGGAGTAATTGGGATTTGTCAAAAAAGAAATGTCGGAGTGGATTATTACGCGCATGCGAGTGTAGGAGTGATCCATATCAAACCCATTTTGGATTTGCGGGTGCAGGAGGACATTGATCATTTTAAAGAAATTGCGAATGAAGTTTTCAAATTAGTCGTCGGCTTCAAAGGTTCGTGGAGCAGTGAGCATGGTGATGGAATTGTTCGAAGTGGTTTTTTGAAAGAGTATTATGGTGATCAGATCTATGAGGCGTTTGAAAAAACGAAAGCGCTTTTTGATCCGCATCATTTATTAAATCCGGGAAAGATTGTTGATCCTCCTCCGATGGATAGCCACCTTCGCTATGGAGCCGCGTATAAAGATTTACCGTTTGAAACAGTTTATAAGTACCGCGAACAAAGAGATTTTTATACAGCAGTACATCAATGTTCAGGATTAGGTGCTTGCCGGAAAATTTCGGGAGGCACGATGTGTCCGAGTTTCATGGTTACGTATGATGAGC
>JANMVA010000386.1:0-6015 GCA_031392195.1 Saprospiraceae bacterium
TCAGTATAGGAGATCTGGTCAGGTCAAACAAGGATAGACAACCTAGGTATTTCGTCGAAATACCCCCTCTTTTCAGGATTGTCCTTATCTGTAGTAAGTAGGTATTTCGTCGAAATACGCCCCCCGTTAGCCTGGTATACACTTTAGAAAGGGGAGTATTTCGACGAAATACCTACTTATTGAATCCGAAATGCTTCTCTTTGCCTGGCCGTCTTCCCTACGAGGCCATTGGTTAGCTTTATCCTTAACCACCTGATATGCCAGACGAATCCCTTTTGATCCCGGGTAGAGATTACTACATCAACGATGACGGCTTGTGGGTCTTTACAGCCACTTACCTCCAGGCAAGAGGATACTGCTGTGAAACCGGATGCCTACATTGTCCGTATGGATTCAGAAAGGGAGATGTTGGAGAAAACAAGGATCATTCTACCAAAGCAATCACGACGAGGGATCAAATGGGAAATGAATTGACTTTTCCTTTCCCTCCCCAACGGATCATATCAATTGTACCATCGCAAACCGAACTTCTCTTTGATCTAGGCCTCGAAAAAGAAATCGTCGGTATCACTAAATTTTGCATTCATCCGGGTGAAAAAATAAAGACAAAAGAAAAAATCGGGGGCACCAAGAAATTCAATCTCGAAAAGATCCATGCATTGAAGCCCGATCTTATCATTGGCAATAAAGAAGAAAACTATCCCGAGGGGATCTATGAGTTGCAGCAACACTATCCCGTCTGGATGAGTGATGTTGTGACCCTTTCAGATGCCTGTTGGATGATTTCCGAAATGGCCCGCATCACTGACCGGGAGAAAAAAGGAATGGAGCTTGTGGAAGAGTTTATGAAGCGGTTTAATTCCTATCAACAAGCCACTAAGAAAATGCGTGGTGCATATTTTATCTGGCACAAACCATACATGGTGGCAGCGAGTGGAACTTTTATAAACGAAATGCTGAAGATCTTTGGGATTGAAAATGTCTTCAGTCAGTTGGATCGATATCCCGAAGTCAGTTTTGAGATGATCGTTGAAGCAAAACCAGAAATCATTTTACTTTCAAGTGAACCCTACCCTTTCACTAAAAAGCATTTTGAGGAATTCAAGTCCATTCTTCCTGAATCCAAACTGATCATTGTGAACGGAGAGTATTTCAGTTGGTATGGGAGCAGGCTGCTGCAGGTACCGGCGTATTTTGAAATGTTAAAAAGAGAGTTAGCAGGAACCAGAAATTAATTTTTATTCCACCATCACCTTATGCACCATCCTTTCATCTTCGCTCTTCACCTCCAACAAGTACATACCGCTCATCAAACCATGGCATGATACAAGGTGTTCGAATTTACCTGTTGCAATTTCTTTATTGACGAATATCTCTCTTACACGCCTGCCTTGCATATCCAACAGATGGATGGACAAGCGATCATTTTCTGCCATATCCAGACGTATCGTCATATGATCAGCAACCGGATTTGGTGTGATTTTTATAGCAGAAATATTTGTATTCACATCATCGGCACTTGTTGTAATGGAGAAAATATCGATCAGGTCAGTATAACCTGAACCTGGCCATCCACCAGCAAAATAGATCGCATTATCTGAGCTGACAGCAGCAAGGTCGGAGCGCGCGATGGACAATTCATCCATCGTCCATTCACCGGTTGCAGAATTGTAGATGTCTATGATATTAAAAGTTCCCTCGCCATTATCGCCAAGTCCACCGGCGAAATAGATCAAGCCACCTAATTCAGCCACAGCTATCGAACTCCTCGCTACACTTAGCGAATCAACTGACCATTCCCCTGTAGCGCTATCATAAATATCAACCATTTTTGAAACTGAATAATCGTCCCTGGTTCCTCCGGCGAAGTATGCTTTTCCATCATGCACCACTGCCTCAATGCTGCTTCTGCCTTCCGACAAATATTCTACAGTCCATTCCCCTGTAATGATATCGTAAACATCTACTTCATGAAGACGATTGTTGGCACCATCATTATATCCACCGGCAAACATCACTTTCGAACCAACGCTCACTGCAGCAGCCCCATTTCGTTCGAGAGGCAAGGTGTGAAATTCCCACTCCCCTGTTTCAGGATCATAGATATTGACATTCTCATATCCGGAAATAAAAACCTTCCCGCCATTGGCTGTGATGGATTTGGCGTACATCTCACTTGGACAATCAAGTGACTCCCATGTGTCCGTGTCGCTGTGATAAATGTCAAGCTTCCTCGACAACAAACTATTACCTGAAGAGCCGACGAAATAAGCGTCATCACCCAAAACGGCCGAATTCATTTCATCTCTCCCGGCTGACAAGCTATCGACTGACCATGTCATGGTCCCGAGATCCAGCATGTCAACTACTTTCGAATTTCCTAATGGATTCAGCTTCGAGCCACCTGCAAATATTAATTTGTTTCCAACCTTGCAGGCTGTTAATTCATCTCTCGCTTGAGATAGCTTATCAGTACTCCATTGAGCATTCAAATTAAATGACGAAAGAAATGCCAGTAAAAGACAGAGAAAGGAAGGCTTGATCATGATGGTGGTCGTTTTTAGAGGCCCAAAGATAAAATAATGGAACATACAAACTACCCAGGCATGAAATCACTTTTCCTGATGTACCTGATGATCATCTGTTTTCTTAAACACTTTAAACAGAAAATAAAACGCAGGCACCACCAGTATCAAACCAACGACCAATGCAAACAACAATTGAGTTAATGTTGCTTCAGGAGCCTGTGTGTTATAAAATGTCAAATGATTCCCGTCTTTTGAATAAATTACAACGGGGAACTGGATAGAAAACCATCCGAGCATGATCAATGCCACTTGAGTACCCACAGCAGCCCTCAGATAAGTGATCACCGGATGATCAAATAAATAAAAGATCAGTGGGATGACCAAGAGGACAATGCTCAGCGAAATGATACTTGGGATTGAATTGAAAAATTCCGCAAACAAATGATGGCCCTGCCATTCTGCCGCCAGAAATACAAAAAAGCCAATGACGATGGTGACAATCAAAAAGATCTTTGCCATCATGACATAACGTTTTTGTTCAACCGGGTACCTTGCCTCCCCTATCAGAAACACAGATGCTATATATCCAAACAACGATGTCGCAAACAGACCCATCATAAAACAGAAAACATTTAGCCAGGGCTTAATAAAACCTTCATAAAAACTTGCCGGAGGTCCGGATTGGATATCTCCCAAAATCATCGCACCAAGCGTGACACCCAAAAAGAAAGGAGTGACAAAACTTGAGACCCTGAAAAAGAGTGAATAGTATTTGTGCGAGCTATCATGCTGATCATCATAATGACGAAACGTAAATGACGTTCCCCGAAGCACAATGCCGATCAAGACAATCATTAATGGAATATGCAAAGCCGTGCTGATCGTCGAATATATTTTGGGAAAGCCTGTGAATAAAATAACGATCGCTAAAATCAACCAGACATGATTGGCTTCCCACACAGGTGCGATCGACTTTGAAATTGTTTTCTCTCCTTTCCGTCCTGCAAACGTTTCAACAATACCTGCACCAAAATCAGCCCCTCCCAATATCGCATAGAGAATGAAAGAGATGCCGAGAATAAAAATGATCATTGTCAGCATGATGGTTCAATCCTGATTGATAGATGATGGATACTGGGTTGCTATGCCTCCAATCTGTCTTCGCATCAGCCACACGAGTATAACTGTCAGCATTAAATACACAAATGCAATGGTATAAAAGGAATACTGCAAGCCCGGCATGGGGGATACTGCATCTTTTGTTTTCATAATGCCGTAAATGATCCAGGGTTGGCGCCCCACTTCTGTGACCACCCATCCTGCTTCAACGGCGATAAAGCCCATCGGTGTCAGAAATGCAATGAACATCAACCACCATCTTTTATTCAACATTCTTTTCCCCACTATACTAAATACTAAAAAGAGTAAACCTGCAAGGGCCAATAAAAATCCAATGCCTACCATTATCTGAAAAGCAATATGGGGGATCAAAACAGGTGGCCTTTCATCTTCCGGAAATTGATCCAAACCAATTACCTCTGCATCAAAGTTGCCATGCGCGAGGAAACTCAAGAATCCCGGGACATGAATCGCGTAATCCACTCTTTCTTCCTTGTCGTTTGGAATGCCGCCGATCACCAGGTCAGCAGGTTTACTGGTTTTATACAGCGCCTCAAGTGCTGCCAACTTCGCAGGTTGTCTTTGGGCAATGTCCTTTGCAGAAAAGTCTCCACTTAATGGTTGTAATAATGCAGCAACAGCGCCAAAAGACAAAGCCATTTTGACAGCGGTCTGATGGAATAGATTCTTCCTGTTCCTGATCAGTAAATAAGCATGCACGCCTGCAACCGCAAAAGAAGTTGCTACAAAGGCAGCAAGTGTCATGTGCAACGCCTGTGAAAACCAAGCATCATTAAACATGGCTGCTACCGGGTCAATGTTGGACGCTTTGCCATTCTCCCATGTAAATCCGGCAGGGCTGTTCATCCATGCATTGGCTGATACAACGAAAATCCCAGATAAAACCCCGGAGATACCGACCACTATCCCTGACATCCAATGCACCCATTTGTTCAGCTTATTCCATCCGTATAAAAAAACACCAAGCGCAATGGCTTCAACAAAAAAAGCGGTGCCTTCCCATGAAAAGGGCATGCCGATGATGGCACCCGCGTGTTCCATAAATCCGGGAAACAACAGGCCCAATTCAAATGACAATACGGTTCCGGATACGGCTCCAACTGCAAAGAAGATAGCCACACCTTTTGACCAGGCCTTTGCAATATCTAAATAGACCTGCTTTTTTGTTCGCAGCCACTTCCACTCGCTGAAGGCCATCAGGATTGGCATTGTCATGCCGATGCAGGCGAATACGATGTGAAAGCCCAATGATAAAGCCATTTGTAATCGCGCGGCCAGCAGGTCTTCCATGAATTTGTTTTCTATCTAATCGTGGCAATATACACCATTGAAAAAGATTGGGTTACAGTCCAAATTGCCTAAAGATTTGGCGATGGGTTTCGGTTATGCCTGTGCCCTGATTTTTAAAATATTTTCAAGGACATTTCATGCTTTTGGGTGAATCCTCCGTTTCCCGGGCGATGTATGTTTGCGCGAATAATTTCCCAAAAATGAAAAAAGCCCACTACCCCATTCTCTTTACTTTCCTATCGATCTTTATTTGCACTTTTTCCCTTGATGCCCAATTCCATGCGCCTTGCAGATGTAATCCAATTGTCGATTGCGAAAATTTTACAGTAGTTACTAAACATCATATCCAGGATCACCCTGATTTTCACAATCCTGTTCCGATCGATACAAACTGTGCTAACATAGAATTCTACCCTCCGATCAATGTTAGCGGTGATGGCACCTGGTCTACAACCCTTGAGATTACACCAAAGGTTTGCCCGTGTGGCAGCATGAACGAAAATCAACGTGTATATGTCTACCAGGTAGATGAGAACGACGAAGCTGTCTTTAATCAACAGCCTGCCACATATGGAATATTCGCTTTCGTTGATTTCCAGAATAAAACAACCACATTTAATTTCAAACATCCGGTGGTCCTACCTGAGGATGGTTTAATGGAGCGCATTTTTTTTGTAAAAATTGCAGTGATCGATTCCACCGGCACGTTTCTATTTCCAAAAGGCCAATTCCAGATTGTTGTTCATCGGCCTCCTGTTGTTTTTATCCATGGCCTTTGGTCGGATGCCAGTGCATTTGACCACATGAAGGGTGAATTCGAACGATCCGGAATGTATTACGATTATCAGCTTTACAAAGCAGATTACAGCGGAGGTAATGCTGCACCTTTTGATTATAATTTCATGGTGCCGCGAAATGGGATCACCCAGGTGATCAATCAATGCCGTGATAATCGAATGTCTGTGGGAAAAGTAAATCTTGTCGTGCATAGCATGGGTGGCCTGCTCAGCCGGAATTATCTGCAGGGTAGTTTGTTTCCGCTTCGAAAAGATGTTTT
>JANMVA010000401.1:0-5976 GCA_031392195.1 Saprospiraceae bacterium
CAATACCATTAATCCTCACCAAGGAAAAGGAATGGTGAAACTCTGGTATCATGAAGCTTGCGGGCTAGAAAAGCCTCTTGGTTGTGCCTCTTATATCAAATCCAAATTTATTTCTCCATTGATTGTTGGAAATATTTATGAGGTAAGTATGTGGGTTTATTTTCCTGAAGATCAATCTGAGGATACAACGATCTACACGAACATTGGAATGTTTTTGTCCTTACAACCAGAAACCATTGACGCTCATACATTATTACAAACGGATTACTTTTTCAGTGATACAGTCCCAGTGGGTCAGTGGTTTCAGTTTAAAAATTATATCCGGGCTCTTTGTCCCCTCCAACATCTGATGATCGGTGTAGTAAGAAATGAAGTCTTCCCACGCTTGCACAGAAGAATTGATATTCCTGTTATTTATTTTATCGATGATGTCATCATCACTGAAATGGCTGAATCGGATATTCCTTCGAATGTCCAACCTACTCCCTTTTGCAACTATTTTCAACGAAGAGAAAAAATACAGGATGTGGCACGGGTTGATGAAATGAGCATTTATTTCAACAGCAAGGAAGCCGTTCTTGATGAAAATGATCAGCTAAGATTAGATAGTTTTTTTCTGAGCAAAGAAGGAAATGCAGATCGGGCATTTGTTATTCAGGGATATACAGATAATGAAGGAAGTGATAATTTGAGATTGTCAATTGACAGGGCGAATGTTGTGAAAGAATATTATACGACTAAGTATAATCTTCAGGACCACCTTTTCATTCATTATGGCAAGGGGATCGATTCGCTGGGAAATAATAAAACGGATCGAGGCAGACAACAGAATCGCAGAGTAACAATTCAAAATTCAAGCATAACATCACTCCAAGCACTTTATCGAAAAGGATTGGAATATGCAGCTAACAATGAGATTCCGAAGGCAGCTGGGATATTTAAAAAATGGATTGCAGCAGCATCGTTAGATAAAAAAATACAGATTCTGCATGACCCACGACTTGCGTTTATGCAAAAGTTGCCGGTTTGGCCTTTTCTTGTCGGTGAAGTCCGCAAAGAGTACAATGTTTACTTAAAAGGACAAGCATCATTTTTTCTCGACTCCATGTACTTCGTCGATCAGCGGTACCGAACGCTCACTCCAACCTATCTTTCAGGCTTAGTAGAAAATATTGATACATTTCCATTTAGCAGTGAAGAAAAAAGTAAAAGTTTGACAGATTTGATGGCGTGGGATTCCCTGGCCTTAAAACTACTTCAAACAAACTTTCTCAATAAAAATCCATTTCCAAAAATATCTCATGTTGGAAGACGCCAGGCCAGAGCTGTCGGATACATTATTATTCACAATCAGGATTCGACATTGATGAAACAATATTTACCTGTAATTGAAGAATATTGTCTTCAGGGTGAAGCTGAGTGGGATCTCTATGCGATAATGTTTGATAATTTGCAAAGGATCAGACACCTGCCACAACACTATGGAACCGTTTATCTAATCGACAAAGAAAAGAAAACGACAGAGTTGTATAATGTTGACGACATGGAGAAAGTAATGATCAGAAGAAGGAGATTAGGGATGGGACCTCAATAATATCCTTACTTAATTGCATTTCTTCAACCGTTCAGGTGGAAAAAATTATTTCATCCTCATCCAGTCAGCATTCCAACGATTAACATTTTCACATTGAGCGAAGCGTGGATCCATCAGGATGTAGGTATCATTGACCCGTTTGTCAACCCAGTCACTGAATGCCTGGTTGCGTTTGCTCTCGCGGGCTGCGTCCTGAATACGGCTATAATCCTGTTTCAGGCTTGCCTGGTGAGGAGCTGTCCGTCCCTGAAGCTGCACGATCTTATAAAACGCATCCCCTAACGGACTGCGATACTCAATCGGTGGAGTGATCTCACCCACTGCCAGGGTATCAATGCTGAAGAAAATTTCACTATCAACATCACCTGTCTCGAAAAAGGTATTTGCTGTATTCTGATTGATCATGCGGCCATTGTTGCTAAAACTCTGTACGCGCTTGTCACCAAATTTTTTAACCGCTGCTGCAAATGTCATTGAATCAACTTCAATCAGGGTTTTGATCGAGTCTAATTTATGACGTGTTTTGGCAAGGTCTTCTTCTGTCACCCGCGGACGAATTAAAATGTGTCTTGTCTGGATCCGGTTTCCTTTCCGGTCAAGTAACTGGATGATGTGATAGCCATACTCAGATTCTACCACATCCGAAACGCCAAGCAATTGTAATTGAAATGCTGCGGCTTCAAATTCCGGAACAAACTCTCCCCTTGAAGTCCAGCCAAGCTCACCTCCCTGTCTTCCACTGCCATCATCCGAATACTTCCTGGCTAGCTCTGCAAAATCACCACCTGCTGCAAGCTGCTCCTTTACATTGTTGATACGTTCCAGCGCTTTCGCTTTTTCTTCAGGATTTACTTGCGGATAGATGACAATTTCAGCAAGTTCTACCTCTGCATTAAAGTAAGGAAGACTGTCCTTGGGTATCTGATCAAAAAAAACTGACACTTCGGAAGGGGTAACTTCGACACTGGTGATAATCTGTTGCTGCATCCGTTCAGCTAATAATTTACGCAGCATATCATCCTTCACCTGTTCACGCATCTCGCTGACGGTTTGGCCATAAAAATCCTGGAAGACTTTACGGTCGTTGTTCATCATCGCCAGGATCTGATCCATGCGCTTATCAATTTGAGAATTGACCTCATCATCGGTCACTTCTACGCTGTCAATTTTTGCATAGTGGACCAGCATCGATTGTGCGATCAGGCTCTCCAGAATTTGGCAACGGCTCACTTCATTAGTTGGGACCTTGCGATCACGCATGATAGCCATTTGCTCTTCGACATCGGAATGAAAAATAACTTCTCCTCCCACTTTGGCAATGATCTTATCCAGGATGACGGTGTCCTGCGCTCTCAGCGATGAAGCTGAAAACAATACCAATCCTGCCATGAAATATTTTAAAAAGCACTGTTTCATTCTGTATAAATTTTAACCTGTTGATTCTGGATGTCGCGGTCATAGATCTCTTTTTTGATCCGCTCGAGCAATTCCAGTTCTCGCTGATGGATGATATATCGGGCTGCCTGGGGCTTTACCCGGGTCAAAGGTGCAATATCCCTTTCATGATAGACTTCCAGCGGATAGAGCATATGGATGTAATTGCCATCTTCCCTGACGATACTTCGATTAGAACGTAAGGACTGAGGTGATAGTGTCCCTTCCGGAAAAAGCTGGATGATCATGTGCATTTCATGCCATTGTGTGGAGTCATTCCAGTTTGTTTTAGCGTGCTTGGCTGCATAATCCAGGACATCGTCATAATGAAATTTGGGAAATGTCTTCCACCAGGTCAGGATCTTGTCATTCCGGCTGATGGGTTTGCGAAACTTAAAATAATATGCTCGCAGAATGCCTGATTCGAGGCGGTGCTGCTCTTTATTGGCCTCATAGTATCGCAGGAGATCATTTTCTGTTATCACGGTATCGAGGCGTTCTTCAATCGTTCGTTGTTCAAAGAAGTGTCGCAATAAAGACTGCCTGTAGTCCTCCAGAAGTTTGTTCATATTCGCTTCTTTTGGAAAATTCTTTTCAGCCTCTACCAGGATGAGTCTGTCACGTACCCAGTGTTCTGTGAGACTACGCACTTGCTGAATGCTGTCCTCTGCATTTGCATATCCCTGGATGAGATCCCGGATGTCATCAAAATAAAGCTTGTAATCGAAAACCTGCGCGAGTAAAGCTGATTCTGTTTTTTCTGCAGACGGTGTGCCCGATTGGCTACAGGCACATAACAGTGCTGTTGCGAGCGCACAACAAAGTGCAGGAATTTTGAAATCTGACATTTCGCTATATAGCCGGCGACTATTATTTTTTGATGAGGGTCACAAATACAGTTTCATCAACTTTTACCGGATATTTAGTTTGCAAGGAAGCTACCCATTCCTTTTCAAGTTGATCCTGGTAATCTGCAATGATATATCCCCTGGCTTCGTCAAGTGATTTTGGTTGTGGTGGGATTATTTTCTCTACACTGATAATCCCTTTGCCATCTTCCAGATTTGCTTTTTGTCCTGCTGTCCAGGTAAGTCCCTGCGGTAATGCTTCATCTTTCTGATAAATCCTCCTGGTCAATAATACAGGAATGCTTTTTTTCTTCGCTTTATCAGCTACAACGGTCAGTGATTTTTTTGCAGCCCATTTTTTGATCACCGGCAATTTATCGAGTGACATGGAGTCCAGTGTCAGTGTTGCCACTTCTACTCTTTCATCCCACATGTAATCATTGCGATGTGTGTTGTGGAAGGCAGTCAGTCCCTGCGTGTCTTTACTCGCTCTGTCCCACACATTGATCTTTGTTGCCTCGAACAGCATGATGCCTTCTTCATACTCACGCATCAAAGCTTTAAACTCAGGATATTTATTGCCCAGGTTCTTTTCTTCGAAATAAAGGGCCTTTTCATTGACAAAATCAATGAATACTTTATCAAGGATTTCTTTATTCGGTGTCCCCTTTGCCAAACCCATCCTTGTCCTCGCATTTGTGCGGATATAATTTCCAAAATCAATATTCGTGTAATGATCTGTTCCGATGGTCAGGATCGGAGCAGGTGTTACAGCCGGGACTTGCCAGCGGTATGTTTGCAATTCATCACCTGCTTTGCTCAAAAACTCATTGTACACCGTTTCATCCACTTTGTATCCTGCTTCTTTTTTAATGCGATTGACCATCGCCTGGCGAGCAGTGGCGATGCGTTCATCACGGCTTATTTGAGTTTCAATTTTCTTTTTCACTGCATCATAAGCCAGCATCGGACGTTTTTTCACGCGCTTGACGATATGCCATCCCAATCGTGTGCGAACAGGTGCTGAAAAATCGCCATCATTCTCAAGAGCAAATGCTGCATCTTCAAAAGACTTCTCGAACTGATTGATGGTCAGCACGCCGATGAATCCTCCGCGGTCAGATGTGGTTTTATCTTCAGAGTATTTCCTGGCAGCCTCCTCAAAAGATATCCCTTTCACGAGGGTCTGATGAATAGAAGTGATCCTGTCTTTAATTTCCTGCTCATTACTCGACATAGAATTGACACGGAGCAAAAGGTGTGCAACATCCATCTCATAACGAGCCGGACGTTTTTCCAGAACTTTCACTATGTGATATCCCAAACTAGTTTTGATCGGAGCGGAATAGCTACCAACGGGCGTATTGTAGGCCGCTGTTTCAAAAGCATAAAAACCATTCGGAAGGATTGCGGTGATATATCCCATATCCCCGCCCATTTCTTTTGTATTCAAATCATCTGATGATGTCCGGGCTACATCATTCCATGGTTTACCACCTTTCAGGTCATTATATATCCTTTGAATTCTTTCATACGCGGCCAGGGTATCCGTAGCGATGTTGGGATTTGTCTTCACCATGATATGGGCTACATTGACATCATGTTGAATCCTGTCATAAGCTTCACGAATCAGCCTGTCTGTAATTTCTTTATCGGTCAGGTAGCTGTCCGCTAATTGCTTGCGATATCCATCGAGTTCGGTCTTCAATTGAGTGACTGTATCCAGGCGCATGGAGTAGGCTTCACGGACCTTGAGTTTGAACTTGGTGTAGAGGTCAAGATATTCACGAAGGCTTTTTTCTGAGAAATCGGCATCGTCGCGATTGTTTTTACCATATATGTAGGTAAACTCGGAAGCTTGGACCGGTTGGCCATCGACTGTGAAAAGAACAGGGTCAGATTGGCCGTAAGTGTTGCCCACCAGGATAAAGGCCAGTAGTATGATCAGGAATGAAAATCGCATGTTGAGATTGAATTGAGTTTTCAAGAATGAGGGCGCAAAAATAGCCATAAAGACACATAAACGCCATGTGACAGTGATTTTAGGTAAAATTTAAAGGTCAATTGTCGCAGAATAACAAAGGCGGAGGCGAAGGGAAG
>JANMVA010000439.1:0-14074 GCA_031392195.1 Saprospiraceae bacterium
GCCTTGCGCCATAATTGCATTGATGGATATATCGTCCGGGAAGCCTTCATTAATCTTTACCCATGCAGCGCCCTCATTTATTGAATGATAGACACCACCATATTCACCGGAAGCAGCAACAAAAGCATTTTCACCATCAAAAGCGAATGCATTATAATCCGTGTCGAAAGAGGCCAACCCTAAATTGATTTCTTCCCAGTTGAGCCCATCAGATGATCTGAAGACGCCATGATCACTTCCTGCAAAAAAATAATTCCCATTATGCGACAGTTCATTCACTCTGATAAACTGCATTCCCTCTGAGCTGGAGCTGACCCAAGTATCTGATCCAAAATCTAACCTATAAACACCAACATCGGTTGCAGCATACACAGAAGAATCGTGGCTATCAATGAGTGGACTGTCCCTGACAATGGTAAGCCATCATTGATGCTGATCCATTCATCGAGGTCCTCGGCCATTGATACACCAGCTGTTCCTTTCAGGCGTGATCCTCCCAAAAATGCTCTGTTCCAGGGTTCTTCCACGAACAGGATAGAATGAATCGATTGCAGGTCTGATTCTACCGGAATATTAACCCAATACCCTAAAAATTCTCTTCGCACATACATTCCTCTGAATTGGGCTGCAGCATATATTTCTCCATCCCGTGAGGCTAACGATACAAAAGGAGTGTTATCGCTGGGCAGTAATTCATATAATTCTGTCCAATCATTCCCAAAATCATCTGTTTGATAAACTCCACCATGATTACCATTTGTACTCGCAAACAACGAAGACTCATAACTAATAAAATCATGAATCACTATGTCAGATGGACCGACAGAGGTCCATTCATTTTGTGCTGAAGCTGATGATAAAATCAACAGGCTGTATATGATAGCGAGGAATTGAATGCTAATTTTCATGCTAAGTTTTCTTTCAAATATCACACTCAAATTTACGTTTCATGTCAAGATAAAATAAAAAGTTTTAATCATGAGTGACAGCTTTAACCAACCTCTCTATACCGACAGGGGCCAGATTAAAATTAAGGATCGGCTCGATCAATTCGATCTCCATGACCACAAGCGATTCTGCCAGCCTGATCACATCAATACGTGCGAATAAAAGTTTAAATGGAATTTTATTAACGATCCTTTCTACTTGCTGAAGGTCTTCTGGTGCAGGCTCAAATATTTCGATTGTCCCCCCATAAATACCTTGTACACGATACTCACCTTGAGCAGCTTTTTTATGAAGGGCATAACAAAATTGACCATCAATATAGATGTAAGCATATTCGCCTTCGCTGACCACTGAGTCTATAAATGGCTGAACCAGGTACTCATGGTGCGGATGCCGTGCATGAATTTCGTGAAACTTTTGCTGCAGGTCTTTCACTTCTACTTTGTATAGATCTGCAGCTCCACCGCCTATCGTGGGTTTAAAAATGGCGGAATTCCAACTATTCTCTATAAATGATTTTTGTAATCCGGTGAGGGCCTTGTGAGAAGCGCAATAGGTGGGCACGGCCGGTATATGCCATTTCTCCAGGTCAAACAAATAATTTTTATCGCTATTCCAGCGCACAGCTACAAATGGATTATACAATCGACAGGATGAGATTTCAATTCTGCTTAATACTTCGAGAAATTCATCTCGCCGATCGATATAATCCCAGGTGCTTCGAATGATTGCAACATCGTATCTATTCCAATCGACAGATTTCTCACTCCATACGATGAGCTCCACATGATGACCTGCTTTTTCAAATGCCTCGATCAGCAGTTGATCATCACGGTAGATCTCATTGATGTCGGGAATAACCCAGGTGACAAACTTTGGAAAACTTTCGTAACGAAGAATGGCGATGAGCATAGTTTAAAGAGTAAGAGGTTGTTGGTTTAAAGAAACTGGACTGGTAATTGGTTAAGGGTTAATAGGAAAGTTTAAGGTATAAAGTTGTAATGTTCTATTAACAATAGCAACTAAGATAAACTAGCCTTTAACCTAACAACTAATAACCTGTCCAGTTTCAAACAACCTACAACTTATCACTTATATATAAGGCATATACGTGCATTTTTCTTCCGTAAAAAACGGATAAATTATTGGAGTAAAAATGTTGATTGCCCGATTCAAGAAAGGCCTGGAATCCAATCCCTATCAACCAGTCCAGTTTCTTACAACCAACAACTCAGCCCTTAATTATGATCATAGCTCAGCACTCTGCTGAGTTTCCAAACACCGTCTTCCAAAAGCCATACATGTGTAAACCGGGCAATACTTGATAGATATTCAGGTTTATCTTTTTCTTTTGCATAAAAACGATGTATCCCCGATTGAATGGCCCCATAGACTACATCATTCTTCCGAAGCTCATACACAGTCAGAGATGATTCATCCAACTCTCTCCGTGCTTTGTATGACAATTTAAAAAGTCCATTTCCAAGGCTTTCAATAAATGCTTGCTTTGAAGGTGTGATCCCTCCCTGGTCATGATAGAATTCAAAATCTTCATTGACTAATTCTTCAAACGGCGTGATCGAACAAGTGTTGAACCCAACTTCAAATAACAGACTATCACTCGTCTTTAATTGTTGAAAAAGCATGGAAGAAGGATCAATTTGGCCTTCCATATTTAATGAACAAACAAGCAATAAGCTAATGAATGTAAATAGCTTCATTCCCAATGATTTTTTAGATCGATTCATAATAAATGTTTGAGTGATTTGATCGCAACTGATTGATCAATGAAGAAGTTGGAAAACTAAAGACGAATGATAGAAAATAAGAGAGGAGGAATGCGGAAGTAAGGAAAGGTTTCAGTCTTTTATACCGTTTTGAATTGATCAACCTCAGTCTGACATATTCAGTTTCTTTCACTCTCATAGGTCTGGCAAACCGATTAAGGCAAATAAGCATTGACAGCAGACCTGATCACTTCAATCAATTCAGGATCCATGTACTGATAGTTGTCTTCAATGTCGAGGACCACTAATTCTTTTCCAATGAGTTCGTCCGGAAATTTCTCAAGAAGTCGTTCTCTGTGATGCTTTTCCATCACAAATATGGTATCCGCCCACCGAATATGACTTGCCGAAATCCTGATTCGCGCTGATGGTTCAGTCCCGGCAGACTTCACGACATGAGATTGTTCACTTTGATAAATTGTTTCAGCCGTCCTGCTTCTCCACTTATTTCTGCTGCAAACGAACAGGATATTCATTGTTGCTGCCCATTATCAATCTCCGGAAACATGATTGCGCAAATCCTTCACCAGTATCCTTGATTGCAACTTTAATTCAAAATGGTCCATGACAATCCTGGAAAGCTGCATCAGCATGGATGATTCTTTAGCACTTAAGGATCTTGGGTGTTTATCAATGATGCAGAATGTACCCAGATTGAATCCTTCCTTCGATTTCAGAGGAGAGGCTGCATAAAACTGTAAACCCATAGCACCAGCTACTAAAGGATTGGTCATGGTTCTCGGGTCATTCCGGGCATCTTCTACAATGTAGACTTCATCGTCCATAATGGCTGAGCTGCAAAGACCCGGGTTTCTGGGAATTTCATCTACATCAAGGCCAAAAGAAGATTTAAACCATATCCTGTCCGTATCCACCAGTGAAACGATGGCTATGGGTACCTGAAAAATCTTTGTTGCCAGGGAAGTCAACTCATCATAATAGCCATCAGGTGGCGTGTCGAGTATCTCGTATTTATGCAAATTGCCAATTCGCTCAAGCTCTTTTGTATCTGTCATAAATGGAAGATACAGAAAAAAAATACCCAACAGTTAAAGATGAGGATATATTTAAATTCTATTTAACCCGTACCATTCTAAATAAGAAATAAACGACAGGCCCCATAATACATAAGATGAATACGGCTATAAACCATCCACTTAAACTCGGACTACCACCCTTCGCTATATCAATGATACGCCAGGTGATGTAAGTAAAAGTGATCGCTATTCCCAGGTTGATCGATCTGACCAGCTCTGATCCGATCTTATACAGCTCTCCGGCATTACTGGCCGTGACAACTTTCCCATAATTATAGATACGCGGGTATTGTGTTAAAACTTTCATGCCGATAAATATAGCCGTAGCGATTCCGGGGAGGACATATAAAAATGATTTCCTGCTGTAATCATCTACCTCACCTCCTGCACCAAAGTGGGATGGGATTATGTCCGGCAATGAATTATAGTTCCAAACAACCAGCAACCACATCGTCAATAGCACAAGCATGGTCAATGATTCCATAAATCGATCGAGTATCGTGGGTTCTATATGGATGACAGGTCTTGCTTCCATCAAAATGATTATTCCTTCCTTTAACAATCGAAGATACATGCTTTCATGTTTTCGATTAAGAAAGAGGCGAATTAGCAGATCAGCATACTGGCAAATTAGCACATTACCAATTTACTTACATTTGAATCTATGAAATATTTTCTAACACTTTCACTACTGTGGCTTTCGATTTCAGCAAATACCCAAATCCCTTCAACCTGGGACGGCTTCTTCACCGGCACTATCCTGGGTATCGATGCCTCGATTACTTCTAAAACAAACGGAACTCAGTGGACAGGCTCAGTCGATGCATCTGGTTATCCTCTGCAATTAAAAGGGACTGTCACCGGCATGCAATGCACCGGTACGATGACGGATCCTTCCACACAGGAATCATCTCCATTTAAGGCTAACCTGTTAGGCATGCAATTGACCATCACAATCAATGACATCAATCCGCTGACCGGAAAAGAAGAGGAAATGCAGTTTGTATTTAACCGAGGTACTGCGCCTCCAACATCTTTAGCCAATGATAATAACCTAAACAAACCAGCCAACAATATCGATCAGTCAATCGTCGGTCTTTGGCGAAGAACTGAAACCTATGTCAGCAGCGGCTATAGTTTTGCGACTGATTATTTTATGCAGTTCAATGGGAATGGTGTTGTGCTTGTCTCTGATGGCCGCACGGCTGGCGGTGGTCCCACGTCATCAATCGATTCAGGCACCGGAGATGTGCATCAAGGAACGTGGAAAACAGAAGGCAACAGATTATGGATGAATGATGGAGCGAGTAGTTGGGTGAATTATGCCCGCTATTATGTCGAAGGCAATTCAATGATGCTTACGTTTAATAATGGAAAGAATGAAGTGTGGGAAAAACAATAGGCATGTCGGAGCGCAGCGAAGATCCCGCCTTTGCGTCACCCCTTCAAAATTTCTGCGAAATTTCTCTCCCCTGTGTTCCTTCAATCTTTTTCTCAGCGAGAAATGTTTCTTCCGGAAACCCCGGGGTATTGAGATTCTTTCCAAATTAGATTGAAGGAATTTCCAGTGCAGTAGGCACGACTGATATTGTAGCCACGGAATTCTCTATTTGTCAGTTCAAAAATTTTGAACGACTTAGACAACTAATGGAAGTCTATAAAATCTTCGCCTTCGCCTCCGCCTTTTCTGCCGTTCCTCCGTTCCGCCTTTTATCCCATTAAATAATACAACAAATACGCCGAAGCAATCCATACCAGAGCAAGACCGATGCCGGTGAAAAGTGAAATCATCGATCGTATAACTTTAAACCTGATCGTTGAAAGAAGCTGGTAAGCTACATACGAAGCATACAGGATCAGGATTGACATATTGACCATTTCCATTCCCCTGCGGAATGAACCATCTTGCACCCATCCGAACATCAGATAAATAAGGCTCTGGATCAACACACCCTGACCGATGGTAAAAAGTACAACCACTGCAGTTTCGGCAAAATTCAATTTCTTCCTGGACAAACGAAATATCATCTGAAGAAAAAGAGCCGATGCCGGAATAGCAATCAATATATAGATGTAAGTATGTTCCAGAAACCACCACTGCAGCGCATCATAATCCTTGATGGCCTGGGCTGCAGCCGGTGTCATGAACTGCAATTCATTCTCATCGTAAAAATGAAGATTGGTGATCCTGACGATGAGATAATTAAACAAGAGTGCTATCACGAGATAACTGGCAGGATGGAAAAACGATTTCCGGTCACCTACCAGGTAATCATGTATCCCGGCACCCGGGCGCTTGAATAGCTCTATAAAATTGAAAAAGATACCACGGTCAACGTGAAAGACAGCATGCGGTATATCACTTAGAAAATCGATGATAGAGATGCGGCTTCCACTACTCTGTGGTCCCTGATGGCCACTCAATGAGCTTTCTGCTTCGGGGTTTAGATTCTTTGTTTCCATGATGAGGCAAAGATATCCGGGACATGAAGGCTCCCCATATTCAAAAGGATCAAGCGGAAATCAGGATGACTGAATTGCGCATTTGGCGGATGAGTTGTGGCCGGAAATGAAGTTTATTTGATCTCACAAAAAAAATCCCAACTCAACCGAGTTGGGACCTATGCCTTTATATGGGAAATCCGGATTGCCGAACGAATTCGTTTAACGAATGAGTTCTGAAACCGGATTCATGTGGGCATCTATTTCCATTGTTTTTGATAGGTGCGTACGCATGACAGGGATCATGGCCATCGCTTTTGCTTTGATATCCGGATCCATTTCTGCGCGTGTTCCATTTTCAAAATGTGCAATCATATCACGGTAACCCTGAATAGCAGATCTGATATACGCAAAGTCAAACTCTTCGACAGTTGCCACGTTAAGTGAGTCATATGCGGCGTGAGCTGATTGAGTTGGTGCAGAAGGTACATGGATGGATTTCATAATGGCCAGTGAAGCAAGTGAAGATTTTTCTTCACGGTTAGCATCTTCCAGCATTTGTGCAATTGTCCTGATTTCTTCTGATGATGTTCTTTGCCGGGCAAGTTTTCCAAGCAATGCCTGCTCGTATTTCATTTCGATGGCGCGAACCAGAAATTGCTTATCGGTTTCCCTGGTCAGATCGGTGGGTTTTGGGTTGCTTGCTGCCAGTTCAGTTGGAACATACTCCGGTTTATCGCCACAACTCACAAAACAGAAAGTGGCAATCACAAACAAGGCGGAATGTAACATGGATTTGACGAGATGTTGACAGGATAACATAGCTACATGAATTTAGATGAATTGAATTGTAGTAGTCTATGCTATAATGCTTGTTGTTGTTACAGGAAATTTAACGGAGCGTTAATGTCTTTGTTTCCTGAAACCACGAAGATTCAGGGTTTAGCATGATGAATAAACTGAAAATTCAGGGAATACCTGTGTGTTTAGTTAATAGTTGTTGGCTGTTGAAAACTGGACTGGGTGATTGTTATTTGATAGGGCTCCGTATCCAATTTAGCAGTAAACACAAGGGGGAAAGCCGTTTTTTACGGAAGAAAACTACACGTATATGCCTTATATAATAGTCAGAAGTTACGAGTTTTTGGAAGGTAGACTAGTCGATAGTTATTGGTTTAATAAGGGCAATTGCAAATTACTTTTTTCAAAATACAGTGGAAAAATTATCTGTTTATTCTTCTGTTCATTTCAAACTTCTATTTCAACTTTTACTTCTGAGGAGTCGATGAGATATCAAGAGCAGAATTTCCATCAAAAACCAAAACCAATATGAATGCCCAGGCTGATATGAAAGTCTTCGGGATCATAGGCAAACTCCAGTACAGGTCCTAAATGAAAATGGCCGGCTTCGAATTCGTATGCTGTTTCTGCATGGAGGGCGAAAGCTGTTTCACCTGGATTGGCATCTTCAAAAGTGATGCCCGGAGAGAGTATAAAGCTCAGTGGATCTATCGGTCTGTAGCTTCCGATGATGCCTATCGTATGATGGCCATGCGCATCAAAGATCCGCTCATAACCTGCGCCGATGCCCCATTTTGATTCACGAAGGGTGTGGATAAAATGAATATGCAGCCCGTAACTCAACTCTTTCTCTTTGACAAAATAGACCGGGGAGTTTGCTATGCCGATCTCATTGCGGTGATGATCATGGTGATCCCCGACCTCATGATCATCAACATGGCTGCTTTGGGATGACAATCTAGCCGTCAGGAAGAGAAAGAACAAAAAAACAAAATTTTGAATACGCATCTTTTAAACTTTGATCAATCTTCGAATCGAGTGACCAACATAAGAGAATATAATGGAATAAATAAAAAACCAGTTTCATGCTTTCATGAAACTGGCTGCTGATTAAGTTATACTGCAATCTTTAATTCGACTATCCACAGCCGAATCTATAAACATAAATAACTCGTTTTTTATACAGGATCTACAGGAGGAGTTAGGTCCTCTTCGATAACCTAAATAATGGTTTTCCTTGTTCGCTTCAATCCGAATCGTATCCCAGGTCTAATTCCATGGATCTGACTTACGCCCCTATTTCAACTTGATTGGCTTTCATTTATAATAAGTAACAAAATTGAAGGAAATTGTACCAGAAGGTGTTACACAATTCCACCAATAGTTTGCATATTTTACTTATATCACCGACCCTGATGAAAGGAAAGTGCTATATCAGAACAGTCTCATCGCCGACAGATTCCAAAAAAAGGCCATACACTTTTGTATGACCTTGCATTTCCGATTAATAATATTTTCAGATAAGAAAAGAAAGGTGATGGATCCCTGTCAGAATTTTGGATTTGCATAACACTTTTTTCTGTAGGATTAGGATGTAACATCACCTGTCATTTCAAATCAATTTACTCTTTGAGACTTCTCATGGGCAGGAAGGTTTCGGGAAGCTTTTTGAATTCAAATCATAGTCCGGATTCATCTTCATTCATCATTTTCTCAGGATGATGACATTCTTTACCTGGCTTTCCAGTTTATTCTGCACCACAAGCATATAACTTCCATCGGGAAGATTTGCAACATTCAGAACATGTAGATTATGTCCGGTTACAACAGCGATCTGATCAGTAAGGACTAACTGTCCTACGGAGTTACTCAACTGAACCTGGATCTTATCATCAAAAGCAGAAGTCCAGCTTAGATTGATTGTTTCATTTGCTGGATTAGGCCACAAATTGAATTGCTGCAGATTATTGTCTGCTTTAGGCTTGATATCATAATCTTTCAATCTCTGGAAATTGAGGTCCCATTCTACTTCAGCTGGAACAGCTTCAGTTATGATCTCGGCACCTCTTCTCGCCACACAACGAATGATTTCTGTATCTGCAGCCAAATTGCCTGCTGCATCAGTTACCATCAGCACGACAGTGGCTGGCGCACTTCCAACAGAAATGGTAATCTGTGGAGTGCCTTGCCCACTTCTGATAGTAGCTCCTCCACCCTGCACTGTCCATGCGTAGGACAAAGCGCCACATCCACCTGCTGTAGTACTCTTGATCACGGTATTGTTAGTTCTGCATGTGATCGATAAAGGCAGTACAATAGCACATTCGAGAGAGCCATATGCAATACATGCTTCTTCCACGGGTTCACCAAACGGAGCTGTGCCTGAGCCTGTGTACATCCAGTTAAACTGAACCACATTTTCAGTAGATGGCTGTGAATCAAGTGGTCCGGGATCTTCGACTGTGATCACGATACCTTCACTCCCGCCGAGGTACCCTCCATTGGATGGATCCGCTTCGAGATCGAGCACGATCGATGGACAGAAGCTTTGAGGATCTACATTCTCACCATCTACCGTAAAGCATATCCTGAAAAGCATTGTCCCAACGACTGAATCGAGCAGAATGGTAGGTGCACTGGGATTGGCAAGCTGCATCGCCCCATTGACAAATGTTGCAGGACCTGCAAAATTAAACATAGCCGGTCCGGCCGAATTACTTGTATTGATGTAGGGCGGATTAGGAGTCATTGCAGCATAGCCCCCCTGGAAATCACTGAAACTTACAAATTCAAGAATACTGTCATCATAAAAGAATCGAATATTCATTGCAAACACAGAGGTTCCGGGTTCGTTAGATAGAAACTCGGCATCGACACAGTACTCTTCTCGGGAGCAATCGTACTCGGGGTTTGTTAATTGGACTGTCACAACCGGTATTTGTGAAAACCCGGTTTGGGCCCCGATCAATAGGGCTAGGCTGATCGCATGTACCAGGAATTTAAAATTAAAGATCCTGGAAATAAATTTGTTTGTATACGTAAACATGAATTGAAAATTGGGTATTAGAATTAATACTGAATCTCATGTTCGCACGTATAAAATTTGGTGTAATCATAGCGCATCCCATGTAATTCACTGAATCATTTTTTCGATGACCTATTGCATTTAATAGCATGATCATATTTTCACAGTATCCACATTGGCTGGGTAGCCCATCGTGGTATCAGGGTAAATTCACCCGTTCTAATTATTTATTCTAAAATGCTGCTCGGAATTGCTAGTTTGGAATAGACTTCTAGGTCACGTAAAGGTCATGGAATTATGTACCTAAGGCTTTATACAATTCAAAATATTAGTTGCATATTTCACACTTTACATACAGCCATCCACTATCTATGGATAACATTACAGCTGATGAATGAGGTAGGTCAGAAAAAATTATACAATTGTCGGAGTTACTTATACAATTCACACCTATACAATTAGAAATAGGAGGTGCATAATGATCAATAAACTAATATCGTCATTCTTCTCAACCAATAATCACTAAATTATTTTGATGATTGTCATGGTTAATGAACACGTTCAAAGATGCACAGACAATTGGAGCAAGTCATTGGTTTTATAACCATCAAGCCGTCCGGTTGCTAGCAACCAATAAATTTTGACTTCATATATAAGGCATATACGTGTAGTTTTCTTCCGTAAAAAACGACTACTACCCCCATAAATACTGACAAATTATTAGAATCCATATATAGCCTGATTTCATTTTTTCAAATCTCAATTGTGACTACTGATGGGATCCATCCTCTTTCACTCGCTCAATCACCGTCCATGCCACCTTCCTACCCAATTCCAATCCAACCTCGTTGTCACTTCGAAAATGAATACCACCCTGGAACCTCGATTCCGCACCATCCTTAGCCCTCTTTCTGAAGAATACACTCTCAGCCGGAAAAAAACTGGAATACAATTCCCCCAGCGCACCACTGATCACAGCATGGCCGGACGGATAACCGGGAAATGGCGGCGTATGGATTAACACCGGCGTAAATGTTGTGTCATACTGATCAGGACGAGTACCCCAGTATGTATACTTCGCATCCCAACACGCAGCGAATGCATCATACACTGTTACATAAGTGATCGCGTACATCCTGGCTGCCCGCGGAGGATTGAGATGAATGTTGTATTCGAATATCTTTTTGTGTAACAGATCCTCCCAATAGGATTGGCTTCCAAATAGAAATGCATTTGCAATTGTGCGGAAATTCGGTTTGTGATTTTTTAATTCCTCCATCTCCTTCGCAAAATCAGGTGGTGGTCCGGGACGAAATTGATTACTGCTATTCAGCACAACAGTTTTATTATGTCCGGCCATCGGCGCCATAGGTTCTCCTTTCCACACGCCGGGAAAATCAGGTCGCAGGCCATCCCATCTTTGTGTCGGAATAAAATGGATGGTTTTTTTTATTTCTTCTTCCGCAATGCGCTTACCCAATTCAAATCCATCGCGCGTATCACTGGGAAATGCCGCACCGGCAGCAATCCTTGAAGTCATGACTCGTTGGGCCATGCGACTAACCGAATCTTTCATCGATGGGAAAAAATGGGCGATCAATGTTGCGCCGACTCCCGCCGCAACAGAATGCTCACATGGATAAGATGGGCTATTCGGATTGGGTAGATAATTCTTAATCCGACTATCTGCTTCAAATGGTCTGGGTCGATTGTAAGCATACTTTGTATCCCATGCTGCAATCATCGCATCATAAGTGGCAGTGCCAATCAGCAAATTTGCCAGTGTTCCATAACTACTGGTATCAGACATCCATAACTTATACATCATTGGCAGCCACCGGTATCCGGGAGTTCCTGCATTCCAGTATTGGATTTGCTCCAATCCGGCAGAATCAATTTTGCTTTGCTGCGATATAACTTCTGCAATCTCTTCTTTGTAAGACGGAGGCTGTGCCAGACGATAGTCTTTCCCTGAAGAGATGAACCATGTTTTCCAGGTACCGGCTTCTGGTTCTATTTGCGCGCTTGCATTTGTAATAATGAAAAAGCAAGGAAGGATCAATTTGATATAATGTATCATGTTGACGAAGAGTTTGTGTATACAAGAATATAGATATACAGTAGTTGACTATAAGCTATGTCAACAGACAGCATGTTAGCGTATACGAACCACCTGTTAATTGTAGGTTGACCTACGAAACCGTTGAGCGTAGGTTAACCTACACGGTTACTGAGCTGCACAAGGAAATTCGATAGGTGTCGAAGTATGGTGTCAGCAAAGCTGCGCTTTACCGATGCATTGATTGCCCCATCAATGTCATCCGTATACCCCAAACTCAATTCCATAGCCCAAAAAAACCAAAGGCAAAGATTTGCCGACCTTTACGTCACTTTCGTTTTATGAAGACCATTTTTAATCGGGACAGGCTCAGGTTCTACCTCTTGGTGAGTGTAGTCTTTACTTCCTTATGGGTGTTCAGTGATTATGTAGGAGAAAGAGATACCTTTTATCCACGGCTCTTCAACAATATTTGGAGATCGGCCTACATCACGTTGCTCAATTATTTCCTCTTTGAGCACATTCTACCTCAGCTAAGCTGGAAGAGATTTTTTAAATCCGTTGCGCTACTGTTGCTAATGTTAGCCCTATTCTCTCTTGGATTGTACGCATGGAGATACCTGGGGGTCAATGCGGGCTTCTACACTTCATTGCGAACGGACCCAACAGTAGGCGCAGGAGTTGCCTATCATTTTCCATTCAGCGTGTCGTCTGTTTTGTTCTTTGGCATAGCCAAGCATATTTATGATTACAGAAACCTAAAATTGACAACGCAGAAACTCCGTATTGAAAAACAGGAAGCCGAACTGAACTATCTCAAATCACAAACGAATCCGCATTTTCTCTTCAATACACTCAATAATATATACTCCCTCGCACGGGACAAATCAGACCTGGCTCCTGAATCCATTCTTCGCCTTTCGAAAATACTTCGCTTCATGTTGTATGAGACCGGAGGCGAATATATTACGATCGAACAGGAAATGAAAATCATAAACGATTACATCGCACTGGAAAAATTAAGGTATGATGAGACGTTGCGGATCAACTTTACACAGGAGATTGAAAACCTGAAACAACCCATTCCTCCACTGCTACTGATCCCTTTGGTAGAAAATGCATTCAAACACGGTGTATCCGAAACACGGAATCAACCTTTTGTCGATATCCATCTCCTGGTCAATCAGCATATGCTCATGCTATTGGTTAAGAATTCTACAGAAGAAGTTGCGCAACCAAAAACAGTGAAAGAAAATATTGGTCTGTCAAATCTGAGACGTCAGCTTGAATTACTTTACACGGATCACTACCTGTCCGTTCAGCAGTCAAATGGTGTATTTATAGCGACTCTAAACATCAATCTCAATAGCCATGTCTAAGCTGAGATGCATCATCATCGAAGATGAACCTTTAGCTGTAAAGGTACTGGCGGACTATGTCGGTGAAGTACCTTTCCTGGAATTGCATGGCACATTTAAAGATGCTATTCTCGCTACGGAATACTTGCGTGACCATTCCGTCGATCTCATTTTCCTGGATATCCATTTGCCTAAGTTGAAAGGCATGGCTTTTTTGAAAACACTGATCGATCCTCCTGCAGTCATCGTCACAACGGCTTATCATCAATACGCCGTAGAAGGTTTTAACCTCAATGTCACTGACTATCTGCTCAAGCCATTCGAGTTTGAAAGATTTCTGATTGCAGTCAATAAAGTAAAGTCCGGTCAGAGTGAAAAAAATATTGAAGTTGAGCCTCCGGACGTGAAGGATTATCTCTTTGTGAATGTCCAGAAGAAAAAAGTAAAAATATTATTTGCTGAAATATTGTATATCGAAAGTCAGCGTGAATACATTAAGATCGTAACGTTGAAAAAAGAGTATGTTTCAAAGATGAGCACGCATGAAATTGAAGCGTTGTTGCCTGCGCAGCTTTCGATTGCAGGCCGACGCTATTCACAGCAATGACGTGGTATTC
>JANMVA010000513.1:0-8261 GCA_031392195.1 Saprospiraceae bacterium
ATGACGACTGAAAAAAGCAAAGGGACAATAATCGGTTTGCCGAGGACCAGCATACTGATGAAAACAAATAGCCCCACGAGGATGAGCGTCACCCGGGCATAGAATGGGAGCTTGACAACAGGAATTTCTGAAGATTTAGGCATCGATCGATGATTTAGGTACCCTGCGGAGTAGACAAATTTGCTTTCAGGCTGTATTCACCGCAAGGTGGGTGGTGACACTGTGATAAACAACAAACACGAGGGGTCATTGTTCTTCTTTTATTCTTTACCTCTCAACAAAAACCACTTCATGAATACTCATCAGCCTTTTCAAAATTGTATCGAAGCCTGTCTCTCATGTGCATCCGAATGCCAGGAATGTGCTTCCTTTTGCCTGCGCGAAGAAGAAAATCCGATCCTGGCCCGATGTGTTCAGCTCAGTACGGAATGTGCAGCAATCTGTTATGCCGCCGCCCAATTGATGAGCATGGACAGCAAATTTTCGCAGGAGATCTGTCGCATCTGTGCCGATATCTGCGATGCCTGTGCCAAGGAATGTGAGATGCATGAAGTCAATCACTGCGAGCGTTGTGCGATTGAATGCCGTGCTTGTGCAGAAGAATGCCGAAACATGGAGTTTGCTGCTCAGGACTAGAGCATCGTGCTATAGAATTCCCACAGAATTTATAACGTATTTTGCCCCGAAAGGAAATACCGAATGGTAAAGTATTGCTTGTGGTTAAGTTTTATCCTCAGTATCCATGGCCTGGCAGCTCAATCCGTTTTTCCTTCCGTGCGCGGACGGGTTGTGGAATCTACAACAGGTGATCCGCTTGCCTATGTCGCGATTATCCTAAAAGTATTACCTGATAGCAATGCAATAAAAACAACGATCAGTGATAGCATGGGAAATTTTTTGTTTGAAAATATCCCCAGCGGTTCCTGTTTTATTGAAGCCAACCAGATTGGATTTTCCCCTAGCACAACTCCTGGTTTTACAGTTACTACTTCGCAAACATTTACTGCAGCAGACATCCGTATGGTAGCCTCAGAATTTCTGCTTCAATCTATTGAGGTCACCGCAGAAAATCCAACATACGTCAACATGATCGATCGTAAGGTTTATTTTCCCGAAAACGATATCATGGCTCAGTCGGGCACCATCACTGACATCCTTCAAAATATCCCTTCGATCACGATGGAAGCAGAAGGTGACATCCTGATGCGGGGCTCCCCGAACATTACTTTCCTTTTAAATGGTAAACCTTCAGGACTGTTGCAACAGAATAGCTCTGTCGTGCTGGAACAAATCCCCGCTCACTTGATCGAACGAATTGAGATCATCACCAATCCTTCGGCGAAATACAAACCCGATGGGACAGCAGGCATCATCAATATTATTACCAAAAAAAATATGCTGCCCGGCATCCACGGAAGCATCGTGGCAAACGCAAGTACAAACCAACGCTACAACGGAAACATCTCCTTTAATTACAATCCTGGCAAAGTGAACATCTCAGCCCTATATGGTTACTGGCAAAGCTATAATCCAAGGACCTATCTGGATCAGCGGATCATCGGGGATAGCACCACTGGAGCACTCACCTATTTTGATTTGAACAGTGAATCGATCGGAAAACCAAAATCACACACAGCCACATTCGGTATTGACTATCACCCTGATGATCAAAACAGCTTTGGGCTATCAATGAATTATCATGGAAGCGAAGCCATCAGGAATAATAATGTCAAAACGCTTGAAAACAATTCTTCCGGATTGCTCCGTGAATATTCCACTTATCGGATTGATACGGATACTGAATCTGAACTTGAATTAAGCATATCAGCGGAGCATCAATTCACAAAGGAAGATCACACCATATCTATGGAGGCGGAGTATACCGATTTTGATGAGAAAGAAAATTCCAGCTTCACAGATACATATGTTATCCCCGATTATCCTGCTTATGATGGCCGGAACATTATTGATAAAAAAGAAAAGGCAACGTTTTTATCTATCGATTACACAAATCCACTGTCTGAAGATCTTGAACTTGAAGCGGGTTATGAAGGTGAATATTCAACTGGTGACCTTGATTACTTTGTTGAATATTTTGATCAGGCCCAATCGCGCTGGCAAACGGATGTGCTGAAAACAAATAAATTTCTCTATCAAAGAGATATCCATGGATTTTATGCGACGCTTGCACGCAGTTTTGATCGACTTGGAGTTCTCGTCGGCCTGAGAGCTGAACAAACGAATATTGAATCCAACCTGGTGCAATTAGATTCGCTGATACCCAATGATTATTTCAATCTATTTCCTACCGTGCATCTCAATTATGAATTGGGAGATGAACAGGAAATCGGTTTGAGTTACAGCCGCAGGGTCAACCGGCCTGATCCAGATGAATTAAATCCATTTCCTGAATACGTTGATATTCGTGATATTGAAGCCGGTAACCCATACCTGAAACCGGAACAGGTTCACTCGATTGAGCTTGCCTATCAATACCGGAATGACCATGTTTCATTTTTGCCCACAATCTATTATCGTCAGACATTCGATGCTTTTTCAGAAGAGACGTTTTATATCAATGACAGCACATTACTGACGACGCTTCAAAATCTCTCGCAAGAAAAATCGGGAGGGCTCGAATTGGTTCTTTCATGGATCCCTTCGAAAAAACTAAACTTCAATCTCAACACCAACTTGTTTTACCACACCATTGATGCGTCTGATCTGGGATACGAAGAAGAAAAGAATATTGTTTCAATGGATACGAAGCTGGCTGCTTATATCAATATGCTGACTGCAACTAAGCTCCAATTGAATGCTACCTATCGTTCAGCTATGCTGACAGCACAGGGCCAGTCTCTTCCCGTTTATTTTCTAAATGTCGGATTGAGGCAGGAATTATTTAAACGAAGGGCATCGCTGACACTTACGTTATCAGATGTCTTTAATACCATGAGATGGCGTTATACAATTGACACACCCCTTCTCTTCCAGGAAGTGACACGCAAACGAAAATCACAAATCGCCTATCTGGGCTTCTCATGGCGTTTTGGTATTTCCGGAAAAAAGAATGGCGAAGAACTGCTTTTTGAAGACCGGTTGTAAAACCGGACAAGTATATTTGAACGTCGTTTTGATCCTTTCTGCATGAACCAACTTCGTTTTCTTCTCTTCATCCTCACTCTCTTCTTTGTCCATTCTATGAGCGCACAGTCCATTAAGGGCGAATACCGTCTTCGCGGTATTCCCGAAACAGCTTCCGGATTCAGGTTTTCGGCGGATGGACGGTTTGATTTCTTTTTCATCTATGGCGCTGTAGATCGAAACGCCTCAGGAACCTACACGGTGGAGGGCGATACAATAAAGTTGCATAGTGACAAGGAACCTGGTAAGGATTTCCCAATCACAAGCCAGCAAAGGAAGGGAAATAATTATACGATCAAGGTGAGCGATGCCAATGTCTACCTGTTGAGAAATGTGATCGCCATTTATTTCAACGGCGACACCCGGGAAGTGGCTTATTCCGATGATGATGGTATCATTTTGATCAATGAAAAATCAGTAGACACTATTTACTTAAGACATGAGTTGTTTCCTGATATCCCATCATTGATCAAGGACAAGAACAATGAAAACAATTATTTTGAGGTGTCATTGTCGCCCAGCCTGGGTGCAGTGAGCTTCAAAGGAATTGATCTGGCTATCGATGGAAAAGCACTGACATGTCTTCCAAATTATTTCATGCCTTTTGAAAATATCACGTATGTAAAAGAAAAGTAGTATTACGTCAGGATCGTTTCTAAAAATAAAAGTGGCCTTTGTGCAATCACTGTCATGCTAGTGACAATGAATACGCAAAGGCCGCTTCAATCTAACAGATGTGGCTGACTGCTCAGCCCATATCGTCGTAGAGGAATTTAAATCCTAGAGGATCAAAATCAACAACAGGATGATGATGAGGATCGCTCCGATGGAAAGATAGATCCCCTGCACAGCTTTCAGTTCACCTTTGATCGTGCGAAGTTCTTTTCTCAGTTCTTTTCTTTCGGTAACCGACAGTTCAGATCTGTCCATTTCTTTTATTTCATACACGCGATTGATCAACACCTGGATTTCTTCAGGGATCGGCGCTTCGGCCGGAGTTGTGACAGGCCTGCTTTCAGCAGCTCTCACTTCAGTCATATTCAACATGCTGAGCGATGCTACAGCGAGGACGGAATAAATGAGTTTTTTCATGATACGGTTTTGTTGTTTTAGTAAATAGATTGGATATGGTAAAAATGATGAGGTTCTGATTCTGAATCGTTACACAACTCTCGTTAAATCTTACACGATTCAATTATTCTTTGTGGCATTGGCAAAAGAGTTCATCCTCTGTTGTAAATCCGATAAAATTTTACCCTCTTATCGCCTAAAGCAATAACTACCTTTGAGCTAATGCCTTATTTAAGTGTAACCACGAACGACAGCTAATGTTGCCATACTGGCTCAAAAATTACGATAAGTCAAATCTGGAGGGTGACCTCACTGCCGGGTTGACAGTAGGCGTCATGATCATTCCGCAGGGAATGGCCTATGCCATGTTGGCTGGGCTGCCGCCCATTTATGGATTGTACGCATCGATGATCCCGATGATCATTTATGCTTTGACGGGCACATCAAGACAATTGTCCGTGGGTCCTGTAGCCCTTGATTCCATACTCGTTGCATCAGGTATCAGTGCTATGGCATTAGCAGGATCAGAGCAATATATATCACTGGCCATTCTATTAGCCCTGATGGTTGGTTTTATTCAATTCACTTTTGGCGTATTCAGATTAGGCTTTCTGATCAATTTCCTTTCAGGGCCGGTCATTAAAGGTTTTACAGCAGCCGCTGCGATCATCATCGGTATGAGCCAGTTGAAGCATCTCCTCGGAGTTAATCTACAAAGCAATCAATATCTGCAGGACATTTTCAGAGGATTGATTGCAAATGGATTTAATATCCACCTGGTGACATTGATCATTGGTCTAGGTGGTATTATCATGTTGATGTTATTTAAAAAATTTGCACCCAAAGCTCCCGGTCCTTTAATTCTTGTAATGGTGGCTACTTTAATTGTTTATTTTTTTCAATTGGATCATTATGGTGTGGGCATTATCGGGTATGTACCTGGTGGATTACCTGTTCCGGGTATTCCAAAGATTGATTTTCTTCATCTAAAACAACTATTGCCTGCTGCATTTGCGATTGCGTTAGTCAGTTTTATGGAAAGCAATGCAGTTGCTAAATCAATTCAGTCCAAACATCGCAATTACCGGATCATACCCAACAAGGAACTGATGGCTCTTGGGCTGGCTAATATGATTGGTGGCCTTTTCAAATCTTTCCCTGTTTCAGGTGGATTGTCCAGAAGTGCTGTTAATGATCAGGCAGGTGCAAAAACAGGATTGGCTTCAGTCATTACGGCCGTTCTTGTGATGCTGACGTTGCTTTTTTTAACGCCATTGTTTTACTACTTACCTGTGGCTGTTCTTGCTTCGATTATCATTGTCACCATTGTCAAATTCATCAATGTCAGAGAGGCGGTTGCATTATTGCGTGTTGACCTCAAGGATTTCCTGATGATGCTGGCCACATTTATCGGCACTTTATTTTTAGGGATAGGTCCCGGTATTGCGATTGGAGTGTTGCTTTCATTGGCCTGGATCATCTTCGAAGCTTCTTATCCTCATTCCGCAGAACTGGGTCGAATACCCGGCACTAAATCGTTTCGCAATGTGAAGCGGTTCCAGGAATTAGATGTGGAAGAAGATGTGCTGATCTTCCGTTTTGATGCGCCATTATTTTTTGCAAACGTTGATCGCTTCCGGAATTTATTATATGATTTCAAGCTTCACCGGAAAGAAAAATTGAAAGCAATCATTGTCGACATGGAGAGCATCAATACAATTGACAGCTCGGCTTTGAATGTTCTTGATGAAATTGTAGATGAAATCAAAAAAGAAAACATCCTTTTATTGTTAGCGGAAGTCAAAGGACCTGTGCGTGATAAGTTTTATCGTTCGGGGTTGACGCAGAAGCTTGGAGAAAATAGTTTTTTCGTTACGATTGATGATGCGGTGGAGTTTGTATCAGGCGTGAAGAGGGACTTTATTTTTCCGCATGCGGTGCAGACGAAGTTTGAAAACAGAACGTGAGAACGTGAGAACGTGAGAGACGTGAGAACGTGAGAAGCATGAGGTCAGAACGGCGGAAAAGGCAGATAGCACTTGGAGTCAGTGATTAGTGATTAGAAAGTGGATAGGGTATTAGTTTTTGAAAAGAATCTAAGGTTTGGGTATCACTTCGCTCACCCAAAAAGTAGTTAATTCATTAATTGAAACACGTTGATCCCGATAGCTATCGGGACTAACAAATACGTATCAATAAAGGAAAATACTAACATGGCTATAGAGTTTTCACATACCTTTTTGAAGGCCTGAAGGGCCGTCAGCTCATAACCGTGGGCAAAGCCCGCGGAAAGAAAAGGAGGCGTCAGCCTACCATCCCCTGAGCGCAGCGAAGGGCAAATCGGCGAAGCCGGATAGAGGAAGCGAAATCACAAGGTGGAATGAGATTTCCCCTGCAGCTTATAATCTGCTTTCCGTTGATTCCAAAATGTATCAGGTGCGAGATATGGGTTTTAAGTTTTCGGAAATTTAAAACATCGACATACATTTTTTAAGGCCTGAAAGGCTGAAAGCATAAAACGGGTGGTGCAACCCCGGGAAAAGTGGCGCTCTCAAGATTACCAATCTTGTGCCCTGAGGTGCAGCAAGGATTACTCCATGCCCTCCCGCAACATTGCTGATGCAAAGGCGGGATCTACGCTGCGTTACGACATGCTTTTTTATTTTCCCTATGCTCTATGCTCTATGCCCTATGCCCTATGCGCCATGCTCCATGCCAAAGGTTCGCCCACTCCGCAAAAGCGGAGGATCGAACCTTACCCCTTATCTTTGCGTTTGACCCAATCAGCCTAATCCAATAAATGAAAGAAGTAGAACAGATCTATACCGGTTGCCTCGCTCAAGGGGCTTATTTCATTGAGTCTGAGGGGGAAGCAGCAGTAATTGACCCTTTACGGGAGACCCTTCCCTATATCCGGAGGGCGGAGGAAAGAGGCGTCAAAATCAAATACATTTTTGAGACCCACTTCCATGCTGATTTCGTTAGCGGGCACGTGGACCTTGCCAAAAAAACAGGAGCCACGATCGTATATGGCCCGACAGCTAATACCACTTTCGAAAGTCACATCGCCACGGACGGTGAAATATTCCATGTCGGTAAGTTGAAGATAAAGGTGTTGCATACACCCGGCCACACCCCAGAGAGCTCTACTTTTTTACTGATGGATGAAGAGGGAAAAGAAAAAGCCATTTTCACCGGTGATACATTATTTATCGGTGATGTCGGACGTCCTGATCTCGCCCAGAAAGGTGAAGAACTGACTCAGGAAGATCTTGCCGGATGGTTATTCGATAGCCTGCGCGCTAAGATCTTTCCACTACCCGATGATATCATCGTTTATCCCGCTCATGGTGCCGGTTCAGCTTGTGGCAAACACATGAGCACAGAGACATGGGATACATTGGGCAATCAAAAGAAAACGAATTATGCCCTTCGCGCAGACATGACGCGTGATGAATTCATCCACGAAGTCACAGATGGATTATTACCTCCGCCCATTTATTTTGCAAAAAATGCACAACTAAATAAAGAAGGTTACGAATCAATTGACAAGGTGATGGCACATGGCTCACGCGCACTTTCTGCTGACGAATTTGAAATGCTCGGTGAAGAAGATGATATCCTCATGCTCGATGTGCGTCATCAGAATGAATTTGTCAAAGGATTTATTCCGGGTTCTGTTTTTATCGGACTTGATGGATCATTCGCACCGTGGGTTGGGGCATTGATCCCTGACATCAGACAAAAAATCATTCTCATCGCACCTGAAGGCCGCGAAGAAGAAACCGTCATGCGCCTCGCACGTGTTGGTTACGATCAGGCGCTTGGATTCCTGAATGGTGGCTTTGAAGCATGGAAAGAATCAGGTAAGTCATTCCACACAGTCAATGCGCTGGACGTTCCTTCATTCAAAGCCTTATACGAAAGCAATCCCGCTATCAATATCCTCGATGTCCGCAAGCCGGATGAATGGGAGAAATCACACATCACCACAGCCCAACCTTTTCCGCTCGATTTTCTCAATGATCACATGGCTGAAATAAAAC
>JANMVA010000620.1:0-13114 GCA_031392195.1 Saprospiraceae bacterium
GTATGCTGTGTACATCCATGTCTCATTTCCTGCAATTCCAGGAAGGAAATTGTTGAATAAAACCGAAAGCAAAAAGCCTCCGACGATACCCACAATCGCCGCGAGTGCCGTAGTGCGCTTCCAGAAGAAACCTAAAAGGAATGTTGCGAAGATGCCCGGGGAAATAAAGCCTGTGTATTTCTGGATGAATTCAAATCCACCTTTACCGCCAATGCCGAGCCAGTCATTCCAGGTAAACGTAATCGCAATGATCATGGCTACCAGGACAGTGAATCTGCCAATCCAAACCATTTTTGTTTCAGTGGCTTCCTTGTTGATGTATTTTTTATAAAGATCCAATGTAAAAATGGTTGAAATGCTATTTGCCTTTCCGGCGAGGGAAGCAACGATAGCAGCGGTTAATGCTGCCATGGAAAGACCCATCAAACCTGAGGGTAAAAAACCCAGGATCGCAGCGTACGCATTATCTTCCCTGAATTCGCCATTTGTTATCATTTGTTGTTGCAGCTCACCATTCTGATGCAATACATAGGCTGCAATTCCAGGCAGGACAACGATGACTGGCATCAGGATCTTAAGAAAGGCTGCAAAAAGAATCCCTGTGCGCGCCGTTTTCAAATCAGCCCCTAATGCTCTTTGGGTGATGTATTGGTTACAACCCCAGTAGTTGAGATTCGCGACCCATTGGCCTCCCAGCAACATCGCAATTCCGGGCAAGCTTATATAATGATTGACTTCATGTACCGTTGAACCTGGTCCGGGCTTATTGAAGATCATATCAAAATGATCCGGTGTGCGTCTGAGCAATTCGTTGAAACCTGCGAGAACATCTTTGCCCAATCCAAATTCCTGGCTGACCATCGTCAACGCAATATATGTAGCTACTAAACCTCCACCAATGAGAAAAACAACCTGGATGACATCTGTATATCCAATCACCTTCATACCACCAAGCGTAATGATCAAAGCAAAAATGGCCAATCCGATCATGATCGCATGAAAATATTCTCCTCCACTAATATTATTAATAGCGATGGATCCGAGATATAGAATCGAAGTAAGGTTTACAAATACATAAAGAAACAACCAAAAAATTGCCATAATCACTGCGACAGTTTCACTGTATCTCTGCTTGAGAAACTGAGGCATGGTAAAAATCTTGTTCTTCAGGTAAATAGGCATAAAAAAAACGGCTACAATGATCAATGAAATGGCAGCGAGCCATTCGTAAGAAGCAATAGCCAGACCTAGACGAAAACCATTTCCTGACATGCCTATGAATTGTTCCGCAGAAATATTAGAAGCGATCATCGAGGCGCCGATCGCCCACCAGGTAAGCGATCCTTCGGCTAAAAAGAAAGCCTTGGAATCATGTTCCCGGCTTTTCCGCTTGTTGTAGATCCAATAACCATACCCGGCAACCAGGATGAAATAGAAAAGAAAGACGAGAAGATCGAAGGTGGTGAGGTTACCCATGAGCAAGAGGTTGATTTTACCTACCCAATGTAAAACGTTTTTGCGAACCTATGAAACTGTGGACAGAAGAATGTGAGAATGTGAGAATGTGAGAACCTGAGAATCTTTCTCGGTTAATTCAATACTATGTGGGCTGACCATAATAGTTATAAGTTTTTGCGAGGAATTGTTCTGCGTCACCAATGAAAAGGGCATTTTCCTTCTTTTTAGGACCCACCGTGAGCACTCATGATATTTATAGGCGAACACCTGGTGAGTTCTCACGTTTCTCACAAAAGCTCCTTGACCTTCAGACCACTTCCCCTAACCATCCTTGTGATACGGTCATTGGTCGAACACATATAGTGAGTTCTCACGTTCTCACGTTTCTCACGTTCTCACGTTCTCACATTGGCGGCGCTACCCCTACCCCTGTGTGCGAAAGGTTAAAGCGTCCACGCTTTTCCTCTCTTGCAACCCCGGGTACCTTTCGCGCTAATAGTCTCACGATCTCATGTTCTCACGATCTATGTTCTCACGATCTCACGATCTCACATTCTATTCCAGTTGTATCCTCCCAATAACCACTTCATACCTTTTATCCCAATCTTCTTTGGGAATACCCGGGCCGATGGATATTTGCAGGCTCTCAATTTTTGTGAGGTCTAATTTTTCACAATTCCCGGCTTCTGAATAATAAGGTAAAAAAGTAGGGTAGGGACGTGGCATGATCACAGGCCTGACCCGCTCAAATTCACGCAAAGGAATACTATGCTTTCGGTTTGTCGAATCGATGCGGATCATCCTGCCAAATGCAGTACCGTCCTTCATGATGAGTGAAACCTGAATGGGAATACTGAGATTGTTTTCAGTATATGCTTTCAGTGTCAGCGCTTTCTTGGAAACCAAATCATACTTTACGCTTTCGATGATATCTCCGAAATAATATCGCATTGTGTAATCACCAAATGGTTCTGCATTTGGATTTTCACCATCCGGATCCACAAGTCCATCTAATGGAATGTAGAGATAGGAAATACTATCTGTTGCTGAAGGCCCTATCACCTTTGATCCTCTGACCCATGGACGGTTCACTAATGCAGAATCACTTTTAGGATCAAATAGTGTAAATGGTTTGAGCAGAAATGTGTAATCGGTTGCCAACACACTTTTCCTTTTACTCTTGAATGCAGTCGGAGCTTTTGTCAGATCTGAAGGCGGCGCACCATATTCATCTATTTTCATTTTTCGCTTCGACTCCAGCGTAACAGAATCTTCCTGGTTATATTGAGCAGCCATCAATAAATAAACACCGGGTTTTAATTCGACAGCCTGGTTCCTCACCTCCCTGTAGATAATGGAATCACGCCAATCGACACTTTCGATCGAATAGCTCTCTGCAAATTCAGGAAGATTTATTTTCATCGTATGCCTGCCATATGAAATCATCGCTCGTATCCTTGTCAGATCATTCCATCCAAATAAGTTATCTACAACTGTGGCATCAGGCATCAATTCCAGGCGCCAGATCCCATCACCGAGTTTATCCAGAAAATAGGCTCCGGTCCCATCATATTTGATTAATTGCGAATTTCCATATCCTGCAATCAACTTCAGTTTTTCAGGTGACTTGATATGTGTGTCAGTATGATTTGTATAAATGAATTTTTCTTCTGTCACCATTTCAGCCAGATCGGATTCATAGCTTACGCGGAATGGTCCGAAAGAGGTGTTGTCCGGATAAATTCCATAATCCTGATATAACGGGATGTTTCGAAAAACCTCTGCAGTGATCATCAGGCTCAGTGCTTTTCTCGGAGCATACACCAGGTTCATGTAATGGGTATTGTATTCTGTATTGTAAGGAGCGAGAAAAGTCGGGTCATACGAAAAATGTGTACCTAACTGCATGCCGGCGGTCCGGAAACTCCTGGCCATTGCGGGATACATGTAAGTTGATGCCATATCTGCAGCATCAAATTCATAGACAAATCTTGCAGCACCATTTTTCTTCAGGACATCATCAAATGGGATCGGATACCTGTCGACATTCGGCAACATATTGCCACCCAATTCTTTCTGAAATCCCAATCCTGTCGGGTACCATTGGAACGTACCTCCATCGATGCCTGCAGCGAAATAATTTTCAGCATAATTAATTCCGTGCGTGACATTGTAGAATATCGGTTTTGTACAACCGGATGAACGAATAGCATCCTTCATCTTGCGGACAAACGCTGTGACAGATTCAGGTGCACCACGATGATGAGGTTCATTGCTGATTTCAAACGCAATGATCATCGGATCATCCTTGTACGCGATATTCCTGTACGGACTCACATGGCTGACGAATTGCTTCAGATAATTTTCCTGTGCCTTGATCGCATCCGGGTTGGTTAGACAATCACCCTTGCCGTATTTGTGTGAAAAGCCAGGTGTAGGACCATCTCGCTCCGGCCATCCATCACCCCAGTAAGCGATCGGTGTGATGACAGACCGTATGCCTCTCTCGTTTAGTTTGAGAAGCAAATAATCAAATAATTCGAGATGCTCATTCGCCAGTAAATTTCCCATTGTATCGCTGATCTCAGTATCCCAGACATGCACGCGAAACAGATCGAGACCTAACCGCGCAAAATGATAGACATCCTGGTCAATTGCTGCTTTGAGATCGACATTTAGCTTTTTCCCATTCCGGTAAGCATAGGCGAACGGAACCGTATAGTTGACACCAAAACCTGTCAGTTCACTGCTATCTACTCGCCATCTCATGATGCCATTGGTGTCGATCATAATTTGATCTTCTTTGGCTTGTGCATGGAGGGGACTTACAACCGCATTGAAGGTCAGTGAGAGAAGTATAATTTTAAATTGGATTGATGGAATTTTCATAAGAGAATTCGATAATAGATTTGCAAACCTTAAGCCGCCATTGCTCTCTCTGCCCCTAAATCCCCAAAAATGTTTTGACCCAATGGTAATGATCCTTTGAAGCCCCTTTAGGGGTTTGGGGCTGAAGAATCATTGTGCATTCTCACTTAGTTACCCAGTTTAAATCCTACCGCACTTCGCTTCGACCGCCCCTAAATACCCTAAAGGGGACTTTTTAAGTTTTTTACCCATGCGTAATAATTTCTTTAAGCCCCCTTTAGGGGGTTGGGGGCTGTGAAATCATCGTGCAGTTTCTTACGATCTCACGTTCTTACGTTTCTCACGTTTCTCAGGTTCTCACGTTTCTCACTTTCTATTGAACAATCACCTTCCCAACATAAATCTGCTCCTTCGTCCTTACCTGTACAAAGTAAATACCGGGAATCATTCCATCAGGTAATTGAAACCGGAAATCTTCACCTAAAGAATAAAACGTTGAAAGTACATTTTGTATACCCCGAACATCTGAAATAGAAATGGATTCAATTTTACTTCTTCCTGTTCCTGAAAGAGTTCCTGATATCCAATCTTGTGTTGTGACTAAGCTGGGATAAAAATCTGTAGTCAAAAACGCAACATCTTTTGTCCTTGTAAAAAATCCATCCGGTGGTGTGATCCTTTCTGATGTATATATTCTGTATTCACCCGGGCCAAAAGTTATTTTCTTTTGAGTATCTGTCACAATCAAACTATCTCCGGTAAAGTATTCATACCATGTTCCTGTATATTGGAATTTTGGATTGATGTCTGAATTGATCACACGGAAATTAACAAGAGTTACCGCATCCATGTCAGGGTGATTCAGGTGAACAGTTTTCAAATAGAAGTTTGCATCATTGAAAACAAAATCATCCGTAGAAAATGTGGGGTAGTTTATTTTCAGGTGAATTAAAGACTCCGTCACTCTTCTCAGATTTTCCCTGTCCGGATTTTGCAAATAGTCCCAGCGAATTGGTTTGGGATCTGTACGACAGTCATTGGAGATGGTACCATTCGGACAACGATTGATCGAAAAATCATATCCCAATTCACCAAACTGCCAAATCATTTTTGGCCCGGGAATCGAATAATAAATGGCACTCGCAGCAGCTACTCTTTTTAAAGCTGTTGGCAGATGGCGCGTGTTATAGCTTCCTTCACTGTCACCTTCGTTGAGAAGGCGGACCATAAGTCTCTCTTCATCATGGCATTCCATATAGGCGATCAGATTTGGTTCATCCCATTCTTTGAATGTATAATCTGCTCCTTCGAGATCAGATTGAAATCCTTTAGCGGCCTCGTTGAATTCATGATTTATGTTTCCCCATAGCATCATTCCATAATCTGACAACACAGTTTCTTCATTGTTATCAGCGAAATGCTCGAGGATCACATAAGATGTAGAATCATGACTCCAGATAAAGTCAGCATAATCTTTTAATATCGCAATACGGCCCGGATCGTACCTGGCCATCAATCCCGCATCATTGCCTGAATTGAACTGAGTCATGCCTTTTGATAAATCAAACCGGAATCCATCGACCTTGAATTCTTCAATCCAATACGAAAGGATACGTTTCACCCAGATCTTTGTAGCTATGCTTTCATGATTGATATCATAACCCACATTGAATGGATGTCTTGGAGTAACATTCATATAAGGGCTTCCGGGTGCAGGCCTGAAATTGGTCGCATCCCAGTACATCTGTGCCAGAGGGCTTTGTGAAAATCCATGGTTGAATACGACATCGAGGATCACCGCAATACCTCGCTGGTGAGCTGCATCGATCAACGATTTTAATTGTTGACGCGTACCATAATATTTGTCCACCGCCATGTGGAAAGATGGATTATAGCCCCAACTGATATTACCTTCAAATTCATTGACCGGCATCAGCTCGATGGCATTGATGCCAAGCTTCACGAAATAATCCAGCGTATCCTCAAGCGTTTTGAAATTATGTTTTGCCAGGAAATCTCGTAACAGTAATTCATAGATGACCAAATTTGTTTTTTCAGTTTTAATAAAACTATCAACCTCGAAATCATAAGATTGATAGGTTGTATCAAACGCTGTGACGATTCCTTGTGTCATTCCGGTGGGGTAGGGCGGAAGTGTAGTCATCACTAATGGATCAATAAAGTCATCATGGTTAGGATCCAGCACTACTTCGGAATGCGGATCAGCAACTCTAATACCATCACTCACCAGGTATTGATAAGTGTTTTGATCATTCTTAAATAAGTTGCGGGGTAACTCTATCCAATATGTACTGCCATCTTCTGCAGGATTTAATTGAAATCCGGTATCGGCGGTAAATCCATTCGCAGGTGTCAGCAGAAATACATATTCCTTAAATGGAGCATAGAGTTGAAAGATGTAGGTGGAGTCAGAGAAATAATTCAAACCATTGACAGATCCTGCAGGTGGATTTGTTTTTTCCTCATCCTGCATTATGACAATATATTTTTTAATCAATTGAACCACTGTGTCCGTTGTGGCTACAAATTCCAGTTCATGCAAACCGACAGAAGGCGGATGAAAATAGAAGGAGGCTCTGTCTGTGTGATCAAAATAAATCTGAAGGCCGTCATTGAATATCTGCAGATCGGCTGTATCGCTCACCAGGACATCAACGTACAGGCTATCATCTTCTGTTATCACGATGTCTCCTGAGGATGGAGAATTGAGTGTAATAAACAAACCAATATTAGATGAAAAGACATCGGTATAGATATCCGTTCCGTCTGTAGATCTGCCAACAATGCTTCCAGTGACATTTCTAAAAACAAAAGCCATTTTTAAAACTTCTTCCTGAGCGGGGACGCCATAAAAGTCAGAAATATTATACCTGATCGAATACAGATCTTCGCTGACACGGGTCATCAATACACGTGAATCCGCAGTGCCCCAGTTGCCGATCACATACTTCCAATCTGATCCGTTAATACTTTCACTAGTGATGACGCCAGTGTGCGCATACACATCTCCGGTGAATCCTTCCAATGCCCTATTTCCCTGAGTGGCGTCGAAATAAACTGTGACATCATCGTATTTCGTAGGGAAGGCAGGTACAGTCCAGATGACCTGGCTGAATGAGGTTTGGGATAAAAAAATGACAAGGGCAGAAAGGAAGAAGAATTTATTTAAAAGCATACGAGTGATTATTATGGTATTGAACACAATGCAGAAATTCTCCTGTTTGCCCCTAAATCCCTTAAAGGGGACTTGATTTTTTCAATTGTAGATTCAAGTCCCCGTTAGGGGATTTAGGGGCACATGGAAAATATTGCAGGAGAAAACGCCTGCAAGTGGTATTCGTTTAGGTAATTCGTTTTTTATAGAGAAAACAAAAGGTGGTTCCCTGTCAAACAGAAAACCACCTAAAGCAATGACAAAGTATATTTTTTATTATTTCAATACGACAAATTTCTTACCGATGATGTATTTGTCATTGCTGATCTGAAGGGTATAGTAGCCATCCTGCAGTGAAGCGATTGTCAGCTTCATTTGTGGATTTACTGTCTGAACATCTGACAATACTAATTTTCCATGCATATCAAACACATTCAATGATACTTCTCCTCTCAGTTCAGTAGCACTTAAATCCAGGTTGAGCACATTGCTTGCCGGATTAGGGAAGGCCACGATATCTGAAGGATTTAATACATCTTTTGTAGAGGTCAGCGGGTCACCGAAAACAAACTCACCCGTGTTTGAATTGAACGTGATTCCATACGTGCCTGGTGCAGCCGGAATATTTGGTCCGTCCTGAGTACCTATTCCTATTGGGAAATCAGTAGAGCCCCAGTTAACAGCCCAGGCACTATCTGCTCTGAATTTTACTTCACCATTCAGATCGATAGAAGAATATGTCCACACATTTTCATCCAATGGATCCTGCGTCAGGAAGAAGTCTACATCCCAACTTCCGGTTGGTGTTCCAGATCCAACGAGACCAACTCTGTCCGGAACAACGATCAAAATAAAATTATAGAAACCAGTAAAAGAATTAAACTGTATGAGGTATTCACCTGCGGTTACTGGAATATTTGCTCCGTCTCTCACTGCTGTTCCGGTTGGAAAAGCACCCGCTCCCCAGTTAACAGCCCAATCATTATCGGCGCGGAATTTTAATTCTCCATCGGTAAGTTCAATCCTTAATTCCCAATAAGAGGAATCGTCAGTAGGAATAAAATTCATATCCGTATCAAAATCCCATCCGTCTGGTGTGGCATCTCCGATGATACCTATCGTATTATAGATTGTAATCCCTTCGAAAGAATAGGCGCCTGTCTGAGTGTTAAAATTGACAATCCATGTGCCTGCAGTGATCGGAATTGTATCGCCACCGATAGTCGCTGTACCAGATGGAAAATCAGTCCCACCCCAAATGGCAACTCCATTGTCACCTGTAAACTGCAGACCACCATCTGTCAGATTGATGATCGCCGTCCATTGTTTTGGGTTTTGATCAGTTTGGTTCAATGGCGTAGCCGTTGCCCATCCACCGGGAGTTGCATCACCAATAACACCTACTGTTGAAAAGCTGATTAGTGTAAAGCTATACTCTCCGGTGCTTTTGTTAAAAGTGATGGCATATTCCCCTCCTAGTGCAATAGGAATATTTGGGCCATTCTGGGTGCCAATCCCTGAAGGGAAATCCGATCCACCCCAGTTGACAGCCCAATCGTCGTTCTGACGAAATTTTGCTTCACCTGCTACGAGATTTAAAGTGAGCGTATACAGATTTGTATCAGTCTCATCCTGGAACATGTTCACATCGCTATCCCATCCAAATAAGGATGCTGAACCGATAATGCCGATGTCTGATACTACTTCGAAATAATACTCCCCTGTGTTCGAATTAAAGGTGATATGATAATCTCCTGCAGGAACAGAGACATTCAAGCCGTTTTGAGTCCCAACACCTAATGGAAAGTCATCATCTCCCCAGTTAATATCCCAAGCATCATTGGCTCTGAACTTTGCCTCACCGGCCACAAGTGTAATGTCCATTGTCCACAAATGTGCGCTATCCACATCCTGTATCATGTTCGTATCAGCGTCCCAACCACCAGGAGTGGCAGTGCCGATAAGCCCCACTGACTCCACCTGCGCATGGAGGGTGAAGAACAACAACATTGAAAAAACAGAAAAAAGTAAACGTATTTTCATCGGTATGAATTTTAGGTGAATGTTTATTTGAATTGCCGTAAACTTACGCATTAAAGGGAATTTTTTACCTCAATTTAACATCCATCCTTTCACATATAAATAATAGACATATGGGTACACTGTACCATGTATTCTCAAGATTCTCTCTTATACTTTTACTCTTCATCTCCTTGTCTTTCAGCCTTTCAGCCCAGCGAACCATTCGCGGGACGGTGACGGATGCAGCAACGGGAGAAGGCCTCATCGGTGCCAATGTAGTTGTAAAGGGATCAACTGTCGGCACGGTGACAGATTTCGATGGTACTTATACACTCAATGTACCAGAGGGATTTGATGTACTCACTTTTAGTTACACCGGGTACACGTTAATGGAAGTCCCACTGGGTTCAGGTGAAGTAGTCGATATGGCCCTGGATAATAGTATCCTCGATGAGGTAGTCCTGATCGGATATGGAACTGTTAAGAGAGTGGACGCAACAGGTGCCGTACAAACAGTCTCTTCAAAAGATTTTAACAAAGGGGCTATAACCGGACCACAGGATTTGATCGCGGGAAAACTGGCCGGTGTAGTTGTGACATCAGGTGGTGCACCTGGCGACGGAGCAACCATCCGTATTCGGGGAGAATCTTCTATTGGTGCATCCAATGATCCCCTAATAGTGGTGGATGGGGTGCCTATAGAAAGTGGAATTATCAATGGTGGCCGAAATCCTTTAAATGTGATCAATCCAAATGATATAGAAACATTTACTGTTTTAAAGGATGCGTCAGCAGCTGCGATATATGGTAATCGTGCAACCGGAGGGGTCATCCTGATCACAACAAAAAAAGGAAATCTCAATGGTGGTCTTAAAGTTGGATATAATGGATTCGTTTCGATTAGCAATGTTTCAGATCTCGTCGATGTATTGACGGGCGATGAATACCGCGACCTGGCTAATAATCATCATCCGGATTCACTTAAGCTGAGACCATTGCTTGGCACAGCCAATACAAACTGGCAGGAAGAAATTTATCAAAGCGCCATTGGCCATGACCATAATCTTTCTTTATCCGGAGGATTGGCCAAAATCCCTTTTCGTGTTTCGCTTGGCTATTCGGATCTGGATGGCGTATTAAAGACAGACGAATTCAATCGATACACTGCTGGAATAAACTTAAATCCAGGATTTCTGGATAATACCTTGCAACTCAACATACACCTTAAAGGTATGTGGACGCAAAATCGATTTGCAGACCGGGGCGCTATTGGCAATGCTGTGAATTTTGATCCTACACATACAGTCCGTGATACCTCTGCTGAAAATCCGTATGGAGGTTTTACTACCTGGGAGCTGAATGGTGGTTTGGCCCCAAACGCAATTGCACCTGTTAATCCGGTTGCCCTGCTTGAGTTGCGCGAAGATAGATCTGACGAACAACGATATATTTCAAATGTGACTATCGATTATCGTTTACCGTTTATACCGGCGTTGCGCGCAAACCTTAATCTTGGCTATGATTTTCATAAAGGAGAGGGAGAAATCAACGTTCCCGGCTATGCTTCATTTGCATTTGATGCGTTGAATGGAGGTGGAGTACGAAATGTGTACGCCCAGGAAAAAAAGAACAGCATCCTGGAATTTTATCTGAATTATAAATCATCTGTCAAAAAGCACAGCTTTGATTTAATGGGTGGGTATTCCTGGCAGCATTTTGAAGTAGACGATAGCTTTCGGAATTCTGATATAGCAGGTACACCACTTAGAATTGATCAGGACACATCAAACCCAAGGGAATATTACCTGGTCTCTTTCTTTGGTCGTGCTAATTATGGATTCAATGACCGGCTTTTATTGACAGGGACCTTGCGCAGAGATGGTACCTCCCGATTTGCTCCGGATAATCGATGGGGATTATTTCCTTCAGCAGCTTTAGCATATAAGCTATTAGATAACGATCAAGAAAACTTTAATAGCCTGAAGCTCAGAGCAGGTTGGGGTCTGACTGGGCAACAAGCTGTTATCAATGAGGATTACTACGTTTACCTGGCCAGATATCAGCTTGGAAATGCCAGCGCCCAATACCAGTTTGGGGATCAATTTATCCAAACCATCAGAGCTAACGGATATGATTCCAAGATCAAATGGGAAGAAACTGAAACATATAATCTTGGACTTGATTTTTCAATCATTCGTGATCGGTTATCCGGTACGCTCGACTTATATAAAAGGTATACAACAGACCTGATCAATTCTGTGCCAGTACCAGCAGGAACGAATCTCACCAATTTCATTACTACCAATGTAGGCAATATGGAAAACAAGGGTGTTGAATTAAGTCTGAATGCTACACCTGTTTCAACTCCGAATGTTACCTGGGATATAAGTGCCAATGTTACTCTCAGCAGCAGTGAGATCACCAAGCTCAGGGCGATTGACGATCCGGATTATGTAGGTGTTTTGACAGGCGGTATTTCGGGAGGTGTTGGAAGTAATATTCAGATCTATACAGTGGGGTATGCTCCAAAATCATTTTTTGTGTATCAACAACTATATGATGAAAATGGGAATATACTGGAGGGAGTGTTTGCTGACCGGAATGAAGATGGCATAGTTAACGAAGAAGATAAATACCGTTTTGAAAAGCCTTCCGCAGATATGACCTTTGGATTTTCTAATCACGTGGCAGTCGGCAATTTTGATTTAAGTTTTGCTGCACGTGCAAGTGTGGGAAATTACATCTACAATAATGTGCAGACTGACCGTGGGTACCTCAGCCGTTTATATTTATCCACAGGTGGTGAAACCTTGTGGAATGTCCATCAGTCTGCAGTTGACCTGAATGTTTCCTCCCAGGCAAATCTCACATTCAGCGATTACTATGTACAGAAAGCCAACTTCCTGAAAATGGATCACATCACGATGGGATATAATTTCAATGAGCTCATCGGGCAGTTTATGCGACTATCATTGACCGTACAAAATGTTTTTACATTATCACCTTACGATGGACTTGATCCTGAAATCTATACTGGCATTGACAATACGATATATCCAAGGCCAAGAACAATTGTCTTTGGTTTAAACCTGGAATTTTAAAACCCAAATTTTCGAATGAAAACACGTCTCTCTATAAAATCGGCATTCTGGCTTGTCCTATTCTGTTTGTTCAGTCATGGATGCACAAAAGATCTCAATACCATTCCGCTGGATCCTGAAATCGCAATTGCAGAAGCTGTATTTGATGATCCGGCTGCTTATATTTCAGTCCTGGCGAAACTGTATGGAGGTTTAGCCTTAACCGGTCAACAAGGCCCTGCCGGTCAGCCGGATATTTCAGGAATTGATGAAGGCTTCAGTCAGTATCTGCGAGGCTATTGGTATCATCAGGAATTGAGTACGGACGAAGCAATCATAGGATGGAATGACCAGACCATCAGAAATTTTCATGCTCAAAGCTGGACATCGGACGATGGATTCATCTTTGCTTTTTACAGCAGGTTGTTTTATCAGATTGTTTCATGCAATGAATTCCTTCGCGAAACAACGGATGCTAAGTTATCGGCCCGGGGTGTGGATGCCAATCTCG
>JANMVA010000697.1:0-5093 GCA_031392195.1 Saprospiraceae bacterium
ATTGACCGAATAACTTTCAATCTCGCAATGAAAGATAAATGTCCCCCAGATCAGTAATAGTTTAGGCAAGGTTAAATGTTCCTCTTTCGATCCCGGGACAGGAACTTTACCATCCTTATCCGGCATGACAATTTTTTCGAACTTTTTAGTCTCCAGCAACACGATCCGCTGATCACCATTTGCACCTGTACCATCCACTAAAAAATCAAATGACATTTTCTTCAGGGTAATAGCTGTGACAGGTGAAGTTTGTGCATTGCTTCCCGAAGCTTCCTTCGAATCACGGGTGAAATTGTATTCCAATTTATAGCTGGCCGGATTGAACATGGCAAAAAACAGCCTGGGTTTTAACAGGTCAGCCGGCTTGTCGAAACTTTTGAAAGACAATACTGTCATTTTCATGAGAGCCATAAAAGAAAATGGTTGAGGTGCGGGTTGATAAAAATGCCTGATCTAACGTTGCTTTTTCTCTTCGATAATTTCCAATACTTGTTTGACAGCTTCCTGAACTATTTCTTCAAACTGCTGATGACCAGCTTGACCCCCACTCTCCTTTCCGGCTGAAGAATCTCCCTTCTCAATATTCGTGCGGATGACGATTTCGTTGATGATAACCGGCATATCAGTTATTGATGATCTTAAAATATTGATAATACAATTCCAGTGATTCAATCACGATCGAACTCGCCTCTGCATTAAAATTGGTGATGCTCCATTTCAATGGATAGGCATTCATAAACCGGTAGGCGATCAAGGGTTCTTTCTGTTCATTCAATAATGCCACAATGATGCTGACGGGTTGGATTGATAAATTCTCGATCGCATCTCTGCACCAGTTAGTCAAAGGTGATTGTATGGCAAGTCCCCTCTTCAGCACCAGCGGCGTGTAGTTCGCTCGCGTAGGAAGCTTTTGAGTAAACCTGTTCTCACCCCCTTCCACGACATCCTCTGTCTGCAACTCCATACCAATGCCCGAGACATCCTGGAATGCGATATCGACAGGTGAGTCGCTGATATCAAAACTGACCCAGAAAGAAAAGCCAACCGGTGGATACCTTTGCATGGCTTATACAGCTTCGATCATCAGACCTTCGTGCGCGATTTCAATAGATTCGACAGCAACTTCGTTGGCATCACTTTTCAAATCAGGCGCTGTGACCTTTGTTGGAAATGCATTTTTGACTTTCCAGACATACACAGGCTCGTGATTCTCATTCAGAAGCGAAATCGAAACATCACGCCGGTCAATTTTACTGAGTGAAACAGAATTGAGCCACTGAAAAAATTCATTGTCGCCGTTAAACATGCCCCGCTTGAGCGTGATGTTGCCATACTTCTGCAAGCCGGGCATTTTGATCTTATGATATTCAGGGCTGCTGCCATCGCGGTACTCGATCATTTCATTTTCGATATTCAACCCCGTGACTTCGGTAAATCCGATTTTGGATCCGCCCCATTCAACTCTGAAATGGAATTTCGGTAATGGATAATTTGCCATAATGTTGATAGTTTATTGGTTTAGGAAACGGCCAGTTTGTGAGAAAATCGGAGGATGATAAATTCTGCAGGACGGACAACAGCCAGGCCAACTTCGACGATCAGGATTCCATTCAATATATCATCCTGCGTCATCGTTTGATTTAGTCCAACGGCTGTATAGAATGCATGTTCAGGTTTGGCCCCCTGCAATGCCCCATCACGCCACAGGTTGGTCAGGAAATTGTCGATCATGCCTTTGACGCGCACCCATGTGTTGGCATCATTCGGTTCGAAAATAAACTGGCGGCTTGCGTTTTGACAACTCTCTTCCACCATATTGAAGAAGCGCCGCACATTGATATATCGCCATTCATTGTTATTTCCAGCCAGTGTTCGGGCACCCCAAACCAGGTTGCCTCGGCCAACGAATGCGCGAATGCAGTTGATTGATTTTCCATTCTCTGCATCGACATTGAAATCTTCCTGGTCGAGATCACTCAGATGAACGACCGGCTTCACGACGGCATTGACTGAAACATTTGCAGGTGCTTTCCAGACACCACGCGTGCGGTCGACCATTCCATAAATGCCTGCTATGGCAGGAGAGGGAGGCAACTGTACAGGAATCGTCAGAAAAGCTTCTTTCAGTTTTGTCTCAAACAGGGAATTGAAGAAGAAGCCGATTTTTAACAAAAACGTGTCCTGAAGGGTAGTAAAAGAAGTATTGTCACCACCAGCGGGCTTTTTACTCATTCCTGTATACACTGACTGAATCTCATCCGTAATGAGCTTGATGAAAGCATCCTTTTTTGCACCAAAGCCATTACCTGTTTTAATTGCCACAGATGCTGCTTCCGCTTCAGTGGAAGCTACTAAAGCTTTTCCGGAAGCAGTGACTGCCTGTGCTTTTGTGGTTGCGACTTTTGCTTCAGCTAAAGCGGTATCTGCCTTTCCCTTTGCAGTTTCGGCTAAAGCCTTATTTGTAGCATCATTTATTGTTTCAGCAGCTTTAATTGCCAGACTGGCAGCATTGACCGCAGAAGTTGCTCCTTCAATCCCCTTCGCAATTGCTTCTTCCTTTGTCGTTGCACTATTCACTTTTGCATCTGCTGCAACTGTCAATGCTTGGGCCCGATCAACATCCAGTGAGTAGATGTTAGATAAAAATGGAGCCATCAGTGCATTCTTAGAAGCTCTTAATGCTTCCAGTTTTGCTGGATCATGATTGAAATAAGCTGCTAGCCCATCCGTCTTGTTGCCGATGAAATAGGTTAATGCTTCTGCGTTAGCTGAAGAAGCTTCATTGCTAAAGGCTATTTTATTTAAATCCGTAATCGCCTGATAAAGCTTATATAGAAACTTGACAGATTTATAATCGAGTTCATTCAACAGTTCATATGTCTTCACTTTTGTTTTGACACTGTTGATCACAACTTCATACTCAATTTTTTGAATTTCCGTACTAAACATCATGGAAATAATTGCAGTATTGAAATCAAAACTGTACGTAGTTTTCAGATCCGGAAAATAAGCCGCTCCGTATTTGATCGAATCAGTATTGTTTGAGATAGAATTTCTCAGGGAAGCTTTGGATTTAGGGGCATCAAATTTATCGCCGGTCTTCTCCATCCGGACATCAATAACCACAAACTTATCCTGTAGGTCGGAAGCTTTTTGTAATGCAATGTTATAGACATCATAGATCTTGTTGACATCGCCGAGCAAACCGATATCAGGCAAGACAACGATCGTCACTTCATCCACGAGATCAAGTTTGCCGATAGCGGATTTATAAGATGTAGCATCAACTGCATCGGTGTAAGTACCGATGGAATGGATATAGCAGGGCCCGCCTCCATTATCGAAATAATGCATAATGGCGTAGTACATATTCTTTACATAATCCTTCGAAAGCGAAGGATTGGAAGGCACATTCAAATTGATCTCCACTTTGGCTTCCACTATGTCCGGATATCCGTAATACAGTTCGTAATCCGCGAGTGATCCAATCTTCTTTGATACATCTTTCAGATCCTGAGCAACGACTTCGGTTGCTTTCTGTGTGACACCGATAAAAATCGGGATGGCCGTTTCGACCTGGGCAACGGAGGGTGGTAACTTTACTATTTCTTCAATGTACGCACCGGGTGTTTTATAACTAAAAGCCATAGGTTGGAAGGTTTATATTTAAAATTTATTTCATGATGCTGACGACAGCTTTTTTGGTTTGCGGATCAAAAGTGGTGATCGGGTCGATCGGTATGACCATCTTACTAGCTCCCTTTTCAATGCGGACCTGCTTTGGCTTTCGTAAAATCATCTCGTAATTATTGATCGTCGTACTGACCAGCTTATAATTGACCATGTCCGGATGATTGATGATAACAGGAGCCTGAATCTCATCACTATCGACAAATAGTTTCGTTCCGGCATCAAACTTTTCAATCCCGATCAGTAAATCAAGTTTCGCTTTCACCGAAGGGAAATGCAGAATGAAATGATTGATGCCGGCAAATTCCAAGTGGTTCTTTTTTGTCAGATCAATTGAGGCAAGAGGAATTCGCACGATGCCAATGACATCCGCCGGCAAGGCTCCTTTCGTAACTAACAATGCCGGGAAATCTTTAATCAGGCTACTGTCCGAACTACGCTTAAAAGTGATGTGCACCTGCTTAAATGATTTCGTGGCTAAAGAATGATGCAGAACCCTTAAATCATCATCACTATTAATATTGAATTCATCGGCTCCTACTACCACTTTTAAGTCCAGGTGACGACTATTACTCCCGAGTGGAGCACCTATTATTCTGCTGATCTCATCCAGTGTTGTTTCAGAAGAAATGGTTTCTGTCAGATCAGCAGTACCCACCAGACTCGCTTTCCCACACGGTTTACAACTAAAGGATCTCCCATGAAAGGTGTATGTGGCTGCGTTGTGATCAGCGGATAAGAATAATACCCCATGCTTAAAATTTAATCCTGCATACCGGAGCATTTCTTGATCCAGGCAATGAACAAAAAATATTAATTCCAGGGGCAAATAGGATGTCAATGATAAATCAACTGTATTCAAAGCAGGATCGACCGGATCGACCGTAAAATTAAAAGGGAGGAATATAGATGTAGAAAGAGCTTCCTCCCGGATTTCTCCCCGAAGGCTTGTGATTGTATTGGCTAACTGATCTGAAGGGCGTATTCTAAATAAATGCTCGTGATTAATATCAATCTTCTTCCCGTCTTTATTCTTATTCGAAATAAAACCGGAAGTATGAAATATATTTAATAGTTGGGTTAATTTTATCACAATCGTTTTATTTAGTATACTCTTTTCAGTTTCACTAATAATTGATTATTCTCTATTTCTTATGAAGGGCATTGACATCCGTCATCTGGATGGCCGGACCACCCGGTGTTAATTCCATGTTATCGATCGGGATCGTCCTGAATTTATAAATGACCGAAGGATGATAGCTGCCACCAAACAACCCCCACAAATAATTCGTCTGCTCATAATTGAGGGAAACGAACTCCGTTCTGATCTCTTCAAACTCTACCGGAAAACTATTCGGGATAAAGGCTGAAACGGGATCGAGCTTTGGCTTGCTTTGAAAATA
>JANMVA010000499.1:0-5599 GCA_031392195.1 Saprospiraceae bacterium
TCGGCAATTATAACTTCCCTGAATACACCGATCATGATTTTATCATCTGGCCTGAACTGCCAAATGGCATACCAGACAGCACACATGTCAATGATACGCTGGCTGTGAATGATAAATATCCCGCATTGATTGGCAATTATACAGTGGGCGGTGTATTGCCCGATTTCAATCTCTTCTCCCAACTGGAAGATGCTATCAACCTGGGGGGTATCCTGGGAGATGTCACATTTGATATCCGTAACGGAACGTATCCTACACAATTGATCATTGAAAATTTCCCCCGAAATAATTATAACCATCATGTCATCTTTCAATCACAAGGAAGAGACAGCAGTCTTGTCACGATCACACGTAATTTCCACGTTCCGAATGCGAATTATACCATTCTCTTAGCGAATGCCCATCAGATTGAATTCCGTGATCTGACACTGGCGTCCACGCATGGTCGTATTGTTGAAATTGCTGATCAATCAAGTGGGCTACAATTTCACCATAATCGATTTCTTGGTGTTGATTTACTCTATTCAACAGGTCAACATCAATTGATCTATAGCAATACAACTACCGAGGACAGCGTGACTATATCCAATAACCGTTTTGAGTACGGTGATTATGGTATCATGTTGCAGGGCAGTGGCGGTGATTTGGAAAAAGAGGTTGCTATTCTCAACAATTATTTCTTCAATTGTCACTACAGGTCCATCCATACCCATAACCATGACCGGTTAAAAGTCAATGGGAACTCCATTTATAATGATGAAACTGCCCATGAAGGCATTGTATTAACCGCCTCAGCCAACACCATTTCTATCAGTGGCAATGATATTCGTCAATTGGCCGGTGGAAGTTTCGGGCTCTACATGCATTATGTCAGTGGCACCTCAGCCAACCCCACGGTAATCGCTAATAATTATATATTCATCGAGAACTGGATCCATGGCACAAATGGCATTTATCACAGTGCCGGTGGCTACAATAATTTTTACCACAATACAGTCCGGATTGAAAATACACATCCGAATTCCATCTGCTTCCATGATGCTTATTCGTACTATAATAATGGTATCAATATCCGGAACTGCATTTTTGCGAATTACAGTGGAGGTACTACAGTTCACAACAGCTGGTATAATAGTACAAATACCATGGACTATTGCAATCTGTATACAACAGGAAGCATACTGGCCTATTATGCAAATAATTATGTTAATCTCGCAGCATTGCAGGCAGGAAGTCCGACTAATAACCAAAATAGCATCAGTGCTGAGCCTTTGTTCTCATCCAATAGCTATGAAACTTTTCAAGCTGCTTGCGAAGGGGCAGCACTTCCTATACCGGCTGTTCCTACCGACATTGAAGGACAGACAAGACATGCTACTGATCCTGATATAGGTTGTGATGAATTTACCTTGTTAGCACACGATATAGGTGCAAAACTTCTGGCCAGTCCGGAGACATATTGCGGGTTGAGCAATTCTGAAGATATTATCATCCGGGTACAGAATTATGGATCATCATCTGAAACAGGTTTTATTGTTGCTTATTCACTGGATGGCTCCGCCTGGCATACCGAAAATGTGGGAAGCCTGACAATATCTCCAGGAGGAACACTTGACTTTACTTTTTCTACACCCGAAGATCTCAGTGATGTCGGCATCTATGATTTCAAATTATACACTCTCCTGTCAGGTGATCTAAATACATCCAATGATACGATCATGGATATTGAGATTGAGCACATTCCGGCACTAGTCTCAACTGTATCTAATATGATCCCTGGTGATGATGCAACAGGTGTAGAGAAACCGGTGTCACTCAGCTGGAATCCTGCTCCGAATGCCACGCTTTATGATGTTTATCTCTGGCCGGCTGCCGAATCACAACCATTAACGCCACAGATAGCCAATCTGCAGGTCATCAATACCAGTGACAATAATGTTCAATACGGAGCCTCTTACAAATGGCGCGTGGTTGCTAAAAATTCCTGTGGTCAGACACAGCCCTCAGCGGTACAAGATTTTACGATCAGAGAATTACCTGACCTGGTGATCGATTCGATCAGTGCACCACTGATGGCCGTATCACAACAGGAAATTGAAATCGAGTGGCAGGTAAAGAATATCGGAACAGGTGGAAGCCAGTCATCACTGTGGACTGATGCAGTGTATTTGTCACAAGATGCAACACTCAATACATCTTTTGATACTTATCTCGGTGGTGTTCAGAATCTGACAGCGCTTCAACCGAATGAGTCGTATATGCAAACCGGCACATTCACTATACCCGTTGGATTCACCGGAAACTATTATGTATTTATCTATGCAGACAGGTATTCCAATGTGATTGAATCGAATAATAACAACAACTGGGATCGCACTTCCTATCAAATGGTGATCACCTTGTTGCCTCCACCCGACCTGGTCATCGATGAAGTCGTAACTCCGGGTTCTGCTTTTTCAGGAACAACTATTTCAGTGCAATACACAGGTCGAAATAATGGAACCGGTGATATTGAAGGCGGCACATGGAAAGACAGGATTAAAATCAGTGAGAACGGAAATTCTTCGGCAGGTGGTACAGTGCTGACGACGTTGACCATCAGCGGACCATTGGCTGTCGATGAGACATATGAAAGAACAGTGTCCGTCACCATTCCGAATGCCATCTTCGGCGATCATTACATCTATGTAGAAACCGATATCAATAACCAGGTGTACGAGCAGGCTGCGGAGAATAATAATTATGCACGAAGCGATACCATGGACATCATCCTGACTCCACCACCCAATCTCATTGTCACCGATCTCGACATCCCTGATACGTTGCATAGCAATGCGTACATGAATTTCGACTGGACAGTTGAAAATGCAGGAGGAACATCACCCACAGAAAATTACTGGTACGATGTATTGTATCTATCTCCATCACCTGTGTATAATATAAACTTCCTGACCTATTTCCTTTCCAATGTGCATTACAGCCCATTCAATCCCGGCACGACATATTCCCCGGTCATCCCGGCCAGACTACCGGTGGTCAATGAAGGACAGTATTATATCTATATCTACACAGACAGGTATGATTATGTGTTCGAGCATACTTTTGAAAATGATAATTATACCCGGTTCGGTCCTTACACTCTAGTCAATCCGGACATAGAACCACTTCTGGAAACGGTGCCACCGGCTGCTGAATCCGGAGATGTCATTCCATTCTCCTGGCACCTGGTCAATCATGGCCCGGGAAATGTACATGACCGTACGTTCCGGTATAAATATTTCATTTCGACAGATTCGATCTTTGATGCAGAGAATGCAATCCTGATCAAGACAAGCAATACAGCATCACTTACGATTCTGCCGGATGATTCTGTTTTCGTGCAGACAACCTTGACTCTTCCACTCGGTCTCAATGATCATTATTATCTGTATGTTCTTGCCGAACCGCACTCCCTCATGCATGAGCAAGCTGATGCATATGCAAATAATCTATCCAGAAGCGCCGGTTACATTGATATCGATCCCGGACCGTATCCGGACCTGAAAACACTCAGCTTCATCGTCCCTGACACCACTGTGGCCGGTGACCTGATCAATGTGCAATACACACAGACAAACCAAGGAGGTGCCACCTCCTCGACACGAGGGCTTGAGGCGATTTATATTTCTTTCAGCCCAACATGGAATATTGCCTTTGCGCAATTACTGTCTGAAGTTTCTTTCAATTCACCGTTACAAGAGGATAGTATGGTGATCGTGAACAGGCCGCTGATCATTCCTGCAACGATGACATCCAATGTGTACTATCTCTATGTCATATCGGATAAAAGCAATATTGTCTTTGAATATGGAGGTGAGAATAATAACGTATTCAGGAGTGCTGCAATCTTCGTGCATCCGTATCCGCCAGTAGATCTTTCTGCAGAAAATCTTGAATTGCCGGCGGATACTTTATATACCGGATTGAGTTATGAATTTGAGTATGATATCGTCAATCATGCTGCCAATCCGCTGAGGACACTATGGTCGGATGCATTGTATCTCTCCGTGGATTCCATATTTGATCCCGAACTGGATATCCTTGTAACCGAACATGAAGTAGTGACTACAACATTATCGACGGTCGATACACTGCCTGTAGATATTACGGCTCAGATCCCAAACGGGCTTGATGGATTATACTACATGATCGTGATCACGGATGCTGATGATCTGAATGAAGATGATGTTCCTTCCAACAATATTAATTTTTGGAGAAATGCTCAGGGACAGGCGAAGCGTGTGAGGATTAAACTAAGTCCTTATCCGGATCTGGTCGTAAGTGCTATTAATGCCCCTACCACTGCGGTAGCTGGGCAACAACTGAGCGTCGCTTATACAATTGATAACATCGGTAACGGTAGTGCCCCAACCTGGCAGGATCGCATTTATTTTTCGACGGATGGCATTATCTCGAATGGTGATTTTCTGATCTACACAGGCAGAAATAATCAGTTACTGACGGCCGGCAATTCAATAACAGATACAGTGGAATTTAATTTACCCGGATCCTTTACCGGAAATTACTTTATGATCATCCGGACAGATTATCTGAACGAATTGTATGAGCATGTCGGCGAATCCAACAATAATACAGCACTGGTCATCGAAGTCACAGAGCCACCACCGTCTGATCTGATCGTCGATATCATTGCATTAGAGGATAGCTTATTTGCCGGAGATTTCACCACGATCAGCTGGTCGACTAAAAACTTTGGAAGCTTTCCTGCACAGGGCAATGTCCGTGAGATCGTCTATCTCTCCGCCGATACCATCTGGAATGTAGACGACCAGGTATTCGGAACGCGTCAGGGACCGGTTTATCTGCCACCTCAATCTTCTCATGCAGATTCAGTGACAGCTCCTGTGATCGGCGTCATTAACCAGGATTATTTTGCGCTGGTTCGTACTGATGCTATTGATAATGTCAATGAAAGCAATGAAGCCAACAATATTTCATCTTCCATCGATCCTGCATATATCGATGTCAAAACACTCATCCTTGATTCATTGATGGCTGATTCTCTCTATGCTGGTGTTGAACTGTATTATAAACTTATCATTGATCCTGAACTTGAAGGTGAAAGCATCCTGGTAACACTGACAGGTGACACCGCAGATGCATACAATGAAGTTTTTATTTCATTCAATGATGCGCCGACGAGAGCTGACTTTGATATCAGTAATAATAAACCGGATGCAGGAAAGCAACAGGTGGTTATCCGGAATGCACAGGTTGGCACCTATTACATCCTTAGCTATGGCGCTACGAACTCGGGTGGATCACAGGATGTAACATTGCTGGCGCGTGTCATGGGTTATGAAATTTTAACTGTGACTCCTAATCGTGGCAGCAATCGAGGATTTGTGACAATTGTAATTGACGGTTCACGGCTAGATTCAACTTATGCAGTTCGATTACATGCAAGTGATAGTACCGGCTTTGTGTTGCTTGCCGATACGTTCATCATTGTGTCACCTGAAAAGATAATTGCACGCTTTGATCTGCGTGGTGTGGAAGCAAGATTTTATAATGTAGAATGTCAGATCGAACCATACTA
>JANMVA010000069.1:0-10352 GCA_031392195.1 Saprospiraceae bacterium
TGAATATCATGGGCAAGGAGAATTCAAAAGAAACAGGGATGTTTAAGGAATATTATTGGTTAATGCCTGTGGGAAAATTTATTGAAAAGAATGGTCTCGATCATTTTCAATTGTCCATGGTAGCCATTGAGGAATTGACCAGGCGGAATACGGGAGAGTATGCCATCCGGCCATTTATTCGAACCTATCCGGCTCAGACATTGAATCAAATGAAGGCCTGGGCTAAGTCAGATAATTTTCACCTTAGAAGACTTGCGTCAGAAGGGTTAAGACCCAAGTTACCATGGGCTTCCAAGCTTGATTTGTTTATTGATAATCCACAACCTGTATTCAGGATATTGAATATATTGAAAAAGGAAAAGATAAAATTCGTCCAAAAGTCTGTTGCGAATAACCTGACGGATTACATCAAAGTAAATCCTGAACGAGCCTTTGAATTCATGAAGCAATGGGAGAATACCGGGAATGATGATACAAGGTGGATGCTCCGCTATGCAAAAAGGAAAATGACATAAGCGCAAAGCAAGCTGTGCAAATTCAGCCTACATTTATCCTTTATGGAAAAACAGACAACCATCAAATACCAGCACGCTAAGCGACAGCTGCGTAAAGACCTGTTTATTTCTTTCTTAGCCCTGATCAGTGTGGCCATTGGTATTTATGATCTGACACAGGAACGCAGCAGTACACGATTTGAATGGTACGACATCCTGGACCTCGTCATAGTGGCAATTTTTATTGTTGATTTTGTCTGGAGTGCGATCGGCAGCGGGGATTGGAAAGCATATATCAAACGTAATTGGTATGAGATACCATCCCTGATCCCAATCACCGGGAATATGGTTTTCGGCGCAGAAGCTGTCCCTTTACTTCGAAGTTTAAGATTAGTCAGGTTAGTACGTGTGGTACGTCTGATGCGTGTCATTGGTGCCGCTTCGCGATTAAGGAGATTTTGGAAAACAGCATTTCGCATTGCGCGACGGGCGCATCTGGATGTATTGGCGCTGGTAGCCATCCTCGTCATTTTTGCAGGCGGTGGTGTTGCGTGGTTAATTGAATCAAAGCACAATATCCATTTCGAAAGTTTTGGAAATGCATTGTGGTGGGCTGTCAATATGTTTACCAATGTGGCCTATGTTGAATTTCATCCGGCAACCCTGGGTGGCAGAATAGTGGCGATGATTTTAGAATTTACCGGCATTGCATTTATCGGTTTATTCACGGCGAGTCTCGCGGGTGCATTGTTGACAGATAAGCCGGAGGAGGAGGATGAGATAGCGCCATTGGAATAAATTTTCCTTCGCCTTTTCTACCCCTTCAAAATTTCTGCGAAATTTCTCTCCCCTGTGTTCAAAAGGAAAGAGATCATCATGCTCCGATGCTTCGACTTGCTGCACTCAACCTCGTGCTACAGCTCAACAACCACCCCGGGGTGAAAAAGAATAATTTCAATTTTATTTTATCCTTTTCCTCCACCTTAGTCTTTTTTCAAAACCACGGGCTACAACGTCGGTCATGCCTACGGCATTTTAAAAAGGCGTTTTGGTAATTCGAGAATGAAAATTTTAAGTGCCGTAGGCAAGACCGACATCATAGCCCTGGAATTTATTCCGGGGTTAAGGGAGTCAACAACAATCAAAACTTCCGCAGGTGACCGATTTTAATCGGTCCGGCCTGCGAAGGTGAGGTGAATCTTTTCGCATTCAAACCCGGGGTTGAAACTCCGGGTTATAATATCGGTCATGCCTACGGCATTTGATATACATTTGGATATAAATTTGATTATTTTAGTGAGGTTGAAAACGCGGACTCTCTGGGTCGATAATCTTATTTCTTAAACTTCACCAATTTCTACCATGTCTAATACCTATCACCAAATTTATATCCAGGCGGTATTTGCCGTTAGATATAGAGATGCAATATTGGCCAAAGCTTGGCGACCTACTTTGCATACCATTATTGGTGGGATTATAAAGGAAACGGGATGCAAGTCGATGATCGTAAATGGTGTTGAAGATCATGTACATTGTTTGTTTGAATTGAAGCCGTCAGTTACATTATCAACCATCATGAAAAATGCAAAATCAAAATCATCAAAATGGATTAATGAAAATAATCTCCTTAAGTCTCACTTTGAATGGCAGGAAGGATATGGGGCGTTTTCATATAGTCCTGGTGATGTTGATCGGGTGTATAATTATATCCGTAATCAGGAAGCGCATCATCAGAAGCAATTTTTTTTAGATGAGTATAAAGATCTATTGAGACAGTTTAAAATTGATTATGATGACAGGTATATTTTCAAGGACCTCATATAGACTTATTTAAGTGCCGTAGGCACGACCGACATTATAGCCCCGGAATTTATTCCGGGGTTCGAATGCATTTCCAATATAGAAATATATCGCAGGTGACCGATTTTAATCGGTCCGGCCTGTGAAAGTGAGGAGAGTCTTTTCGCATGCAATCCCGGGGTTGAAACCCCGGGTTATAATGTCGGTCATGCCTACGGCATTAATTTTGAGGTTGATTTAACGTTGTTTAGCTAAATATCAGCCGCTTACGCAACAATTTCACCCCTAAACCATTTCCTTAGCTGTCTACAAACTTACTTTAGTACGCCTTGAACCGCTATGCCCGCAAGTCAATAAAAATATTACTCTGGTTCCTGGGCATTATTATACTCCTGGTAGGATTAGCCCTGCTTCTCATCCAGACTCCCTTCGTTCAGAAAATTGCCAAAAACAAGATCGTCACTTTCCTAGAGGAGAAGATCAAAACACCGGTTTCGATCGGCAGGCTTAGTATTGATTTTCCGAAACGCATCGTACTTGAAGATGTCTACTTTGAAGACCAATCCGGTGATACTTTATTGTTGGGTGATACACTCAAAGTAGATATCCGCTTATTAAAATTGCTGAGCCGGCAGATAGAAATCCGGGAAATCGATCTGCGCGGTGTCACCTCCCATATCAAACATACATTACCGGATAGTGCATTCAATTTTGATTATATCCTCAAGGCCTTTATCAAGGGAAAAGAAAAGAAGGTCGACAGTACTGCCGGCATGGTTTTTTCAGTCGACAAAATAAACCTCGACAGATTTAATATCAAAATGGATGATGAGGTGAATGGCAACAATATTTCCATTTACCTGAATCATTTCGATACACGCATCACGACCTTTGATCTGGAGAATAAAAAATTCACCGTTCCGAAAATTAAATTGGCCGGACTGACAGCAACCCTTCGTCAAACCAAAGCATTGAGTCGCGAATCGATCAGAACGGATACAATCAATTTTACGCCCTCTTCTGCCTTTCCTGATATTGAATTAGAGGAGATCAATATATCAGATATTCATATTGATTATGAAAATACGGTGACATCAGTCGATTCACGTCTTGATCTGGATTCTCTTCTCATTGAATTTAACGATCTGGATTTGCTCAATCAGGAAGCAGATGTTCGATTATTGCGTCTTGCAAATACAAGCGGACATTTTGAATTAGGTGAAACTGCCCAGGAAGCTGTCAAAGCAACTGCCATTGAGGTTAAAGAAACACTTGAAAAAGGATGGCGCATCAACCTGGAGAAACTGGGCATCTCCAATGTCGATTTCAAATTCGATGATATGGCACAAAAGCAAGTGGTCAGGGGAATTGATTACGACCACATCGATATTAAAGATCTCAAGGCAAATTTCACGCATATCGCCTATAACGCCGATACGATTTCTGGTGCGGTCAATCATATTTCATTAACCGAGCAAAGCGGTCTTAACCTGAAAAACTTCAGGGGTGATTTTTATTTTAGCAAACAACACGCAGCCCTTTCCGATTACGTCATCGAAACATCGGATTCGTATATCAATGATCATTTTGAATTATTCTATCCTTCGCTTGACACCATTGCAAAAGATCCGGGTGTCATTACCGTCGATGCACAGTTTGAGAATTCAAAAATAGCGGTGAGTGATATTCTGCTGTTCGCACCGAATTTAATTAATCAACCTTTGTTCTCAAGAAATCAGCGTGATGTTATTTTCGTCGATGGCAATATCTCCGGACGCCTGAACAACCTCGATATCGATGATCTCAATATTTCAGGCATAGGTGATATTCGTTTACTGGCTTCCGGAAATATCCGGGGCTTGCCGGATGCAGATAAAATGTCTTTCGATGTAGACATTGAACGTTTATCTGCAAGCGCAACAGATCTGTCAGCATTTATTCCGCGTCGTGTGGCTGATCAAGTCAGAATTCCTGAATCGGTGACGATGCGAGGTTCATTCAAAGGAACATTTGACCGGTTTACAACAGACATGAATATCAGTACCAGTCTGGGCAATGTTACAATTGACGGGACGATTCAAAATGTTTCGAATCCGGCAAGACTAAATTATAATACAAAGATCAAAACCACGGGATTCGATCTTGGAAGGTTTCTTCGTAAAGAAGAGAAGATAGGGAAGATCACAATTGATGCTGTGATGACCGGAACCGGTACCGATCTGAAAACAGCCAATGCCCGCATCGAAGGAAATATTGGCTCCTTTGAATTCAATGGATATACATACCAGAATATCAAACTGACCGGAACTGCACGTTCGGGTGATCTGGATGTGCAGGCAAAATTGCTGGATCCGAATATCACACTCGATATTGATGCGCTCGCTAACACAAACGGACAGTATCCAAAACTGAACATGACGCTCAATGTAGATACACTCAATCTGCAGAAATTGAATTTCTATGAAAAGGATCTTCGCTTCAGCGGAAAAATTACAGCAGACCTCGAAACAGCGGACCTTGATTATCTGAATGGCACCATACAAGGATCAAATATTATCATTGGCATGGAAGGTGAACAGTACAGGCTTGATACAGTTAGCATTGTTTCAGTAGCAACAGCAGGCGATGATTCGCTTGATATCCGGACTGAGTTTCTTACGGCACACTTTGCGGGGAATTATAACCTGACAAAGCTATGGCCTGCGCTGAGCGATAATATTGATCGATACTTTGATATTACGCCCGGTAAGGATTCGACGATTGCATATGATCCTCAACGGGTGAGATTCAGCATCAACCTCGTGCGCTCTCCTTTAATCGAAGAATTAATACCTGACCTGAAGGATATGGAAGATGCTCACATCGCCGGAAACTTTGACAGCCAGTCCGGTGAAATCCTGATCGATGGTGGTATTCCATATTTCAGATATAAAGGGTTCACTGTTGATAATTTCAAATTAAACCTGAATACAGAAGCCGAGGCATTGAATTATTCATTCAAGTTTGATGAGTTGAGAAGTGAGAAACTTCAGGTATTGAATACGTCATTATCAGGAAAAGCACAAAACAATAAACTTGGTATCAGTCTGCAAGTGAAGGATGCTGAAGAAAAAGAACAATACAGGATCGCAGGGGATATGACTTCTGCTAACCGCGTATTTGAATTCAGCATGCTTTCGGACGGCCTGATCCTGAATTATGAACCATGGAATATAGCACCCAATAACGCCATCAGCATAGGCAAGGAAGGACTCATGATCAGGGATTTCGCTATGTCAAAAGAAGGACAACAAATATCCGTCAACAGCACGCCGCAACAATTGAATTCACCGATCGATATTCGTTTCAAAGATTTCCAGATCGAAACATTCACACGGCTTGTTTCAGTTGATTCATTGCTGGCAGGTGGAAGAGTCAATGGACTTGCCAATATTCGCAACATGAATACCAACGCCGTATTTACAACTGATCTCACCATTGATGATTTCAGCTTCCGCGGAGACACGGTAGGTCACATTGACATGAAAGTGAATAATGAAACAGCCAATACCTATGCAGCTGATATCCGGCTGACCGGTGATGGGAATGATGTGAAGATCATCGGATCCTATTTTGATGATGGTACGAAGAACCTCTATGATCTCAACATCGATATTGTGGCGCTCAACATGAAGAGCATTGAGGGATTTACGATGAATGAGCTGGATGATGGCAGTGGCACACTGACCGGGGATCTGACTTTAAAAGGTACGCTTGCCGAGCCAACAATCAGGGGTGATATCCAATTCCGCGATGTAGGATTCAGGATCACACGATTCAATTCGCCATACAAGGTTACGGATGAAACCATCCGGTTTGTAGAAGATGGAGTGGCAATGGATGATTTTACGTTGCAGGATTCACTGGGCAATGTCATGGTTTTGGATGGCCGTGTATTTACGACAGACTATAAAGAATTTCGGTTTGACATGGATATCCACTCTGATGACTTCCAGGTACTCAACTCCACGAAGGAAAATAATAAATTGTATTTCGGCCAATTATTCATCGATACTGACATCAATCTTCACGGAGGCATGAATGCGCCTATCATCGATGGTCATATCAAGGTCAATGAGAAAACCAAGCTCACCATTGTCATACCACAGGAAGATCCGGGGCTGGTCGAGCGAGAAGGAATTGTTCAATTTATCGACCAGGATACATTTAAGTTTACTTTCCTGGCAACAGCACAGGATTCGTTAAAGGAGGTCGCATTTAAAGGAGTGGATCTCGCTGTCAATATTGAAATCGATAAGGAGGCCGAACTCAACCTGATCATTGACGAAACCAATGGAGATTATCTCAACGTCAAAGGAGTTGGAAGCCTCTCAGGTGGGGTGGATCCCAGTGGCAAGGTAACATTGACCGGAACTTATGAGCTCGTAGAAGGAACATACCGGTTTTCATTCAACCAGGTCAAGCGCGAGTTTAAGATTAACAAAGGGAGTTATATTCAATGGAATGGTGAACCTCTCAGGGCCGATGTGAATGTGACTGCCGTTTATATAGCGAACACAGCACCGCTCACGCTTGTACAAAACCAGCTGGCTGATGCGGAACAGAATGTCATCAATACCTACAAACAGCGGTTGCCTTTCGAAATATTGCTGACGATGAAAGGGGAATTAATGAAACCACAAGTGGCTTTTGACATCAATTTGCCGGAAGGAAATTTTGGTGTTTCGTCGGAAGTCACATCCACTGTTCAGTCACGATTGGTCGAGTTGCGCACTGAGCCTTCAGAATTAAATAAGCAGGTTTTTGCAGTGCTCATTCTCAATCGCTTTATTTCGGAAAATCCGTTTCAGAATCAACCTCGCGAGGGTGGCATTACTTCTCTCGCCCGGCAGAGTGCCAGCAAACTTTTGTCGGAGCAACTCAATAATCTGGTCGGGGGCATGATCGCAGGATTTGATCTCACCTTTGACATCAATTCGGTTGAAGATTATACAACCGGTGAATTAAGAAACCGGACGGATCTGACAGTTGGACTCACGAAGCAATTACTGGATGATCGCCTTAAAGTGAGCGTAGGGAGTAATTTTGAACTCGAGGGTTTGCAGGAGACAGATCGTAAGACAACAAATATTGCCGGAGATATTTCAGCCGAATATCAACTTTCAAAAGATGGCCGTTACCTCGTCCGTGCTTATCGAAAAGATGAGTACATCATCGTTCAGGGCCAGGTAGTGGAAACAGGTGTGGGTTTTGTATTCCAGGCTGATTACGATGAGCTGAAAGACTTGTTTACCAAAAAAACTGAGGAACAGAAGAACCTCCAGAAAACGATCCGGTTGCAACGCAAAGAAGAAAAACAAGAACGAAATGATGAAGAATAATACTTCCCTGTTTCGTCCAATTTATTATCCCGCGATAAAAACAATCGTGGGTCTCCTGTTTTTCCTGACCATGGTGGGCTGCAGTGCTACACGGAAACTTCCTGCTAATGAAAAACTGTATATCGGAGCGAAGGTCAGGATAGATGATGAAGACATCAAAGCAAAAAAGGAAAAGGCATTGGAGAATGAGCTTGAAGCCTTGGTAAGACCTAAGCCCAATAAAGCTTTTCTTGGTATTCGTTACAAGTTACTTTTTTACAACATGGTGGATTCAGTCGGCCAGAAAAAAGGGTTGAAACATTTTATCAAAAATAAGTTGGGCGAACCTCCGGTCTTATTTAGTGATGTGAGCCTGGAAGCCAATGAAGAAATTATTTGCAACAGGCTTGAGAACAGGGGATACTTCGACACGCGATGTTCATCCGACATTGAGGAACGCGACCGCAAGGTTAAAGTGGTTTACACGGCAAAGCCTGGCCCACAATACCATATCCGCAAAGTTGATTTTAGAGTGGACAGCACCTCTGTATTAGGAGGTGCTGTGAAAGAAACACAGGATCATACCTTTCTGAAACCGGAAGATTCCTATGATCTCGATATCATTAAGGCAGAGCGTGATCGCATTGATGCCCGACTAAAAGAAACCGGTTTTTATTACTTCTCACCCAATGATATTCTCGTTCAGGTTGATAGTACAGTCGGTGGCAACCAGGTTGACCTGTTCGTCCGGTTGAAAGATTCAACACCGACGAAAGCAAGAAAAGTTTACACGATCAACAACACCTATATTTTTCCGGATTACAGCATATCGGATGATACAGTCGATATTGGGCAGGCAGAAAAACATTACAATTTTTATATAGCCGATCCTGAAGACAAGTGGAAGCCACTGACATTCGAGCACTTTGTGTATTTCAATCCCGGTGACGTTTACAACCGGACAGATCATAATGTGGCCATTAGCAATATGGTCAGCATGGGTGCTTTCAAATTTGTCAAAAACAAATTCGTGGAGACAGGTGATTCTGCACGCCTGAATGTCTTTTATCTCATGACACCCTTTCCAAAGAAATCTATTCGTGCTGAAGTTTCAGGACGGAAAACGGATGCAGATTTTACAGGTACGGAATTGACACTCAACTGGCGAAACAGGAGCACCTTTCGTGGAGCTGAGTTGCTCACGCTGTCTGGATATACGGGGTACTGATTTCCAGGCTGGTGGCAATGAAGAGTTATCGAACAGAAGCTATTATAAATTTGGGGCACAAGGGACTCTGAGTGTTCCGCGGTTCATCACCCCATTTAATATTAAAAGGTATGGCGCATTTGTTCCCAAGACCCGCTTCACGCTGGGCTATGATTTCCTCAACAGGAAAAATTCGTATACTTTAAATTCCTTCAGAGCGCTGGGCGGATACAATTGGAAAGAGGACACTCGAAAAGAACATGAGCTTAATATCGTGGATGCCAATTTTGTTCATCCCATCAATGTCACCGAACAATACACAATGCTGGCGGAAAACGATGCTACATTGAAAAAAGCCATCCGTGATCAGTTTACGATCGGCTCAAGCTACAAGTATACGTATACCAATACCGCAGAAACCTCGAAGACACATACGACCTATTATAATGGAGTCGTAGATCTGTCCGGAAACCTATTGGGCTTACTGACAGGAGCTAATGTGAAAGAGGGAAATCAAAAATTCATTTTCGATGCACCGTTTTCTCAATATGTCAAGGTCGACAATGATTTCCGTTATTATTGGCGATTGAGTGAAAATGCTAAATGGGCCAACAGGATATTTGCTGGTGTCGGATATGCCTACGGCAATTCATTAAACCTGCCCTTTGTCAAGCAATATTTTGTCGGTGGCAGCAATGGGATTCGTGCATTCAGGGCGAGGACCACCGGCCCTGGAGCTTACTATGCCCCGGATGATCCGAACACGGTTTCAACGTTCACCGCAGACCAGACCGGAGACATCAAGCTTGAATTCAATACAGAGTTGCGGCAAAAGTTGATCGGCTTTATGCACGGAGCAGCTTTCGTCGATGCTGGAAATATCTGGCTAGTCAACCAGGAGGAGGATCCTGAGGCCAATAAACCCGGAGCATTATTTTCTAAAAGATTTATGAAAGATCTGCTGGTAGGGGCGGGTTTTGGTTTGCGCTTTGATCTATCATTCATAATCCTACGTTTTGATCTCGCATTCCCTTTGCGAAAACCATGGAAGCCGGAAGGCGAACAATGGGTAATCAATGATATCGATTTCGGTGATCCGGTGTGGAGGAAAAAGAATCTGGTTTTTCATGTAGCGATTGGGTATCCGTTTTAAAGGCGGAGGCTAAGGAGGTAACAGGGAGATACAACTGTTGGTGAGAGTTTTCTCCTTTACAATAGGCAATTGACAATAAGCAATAAGCAATCAGCAAAAAACTCATTCACGCAGATTAGCGTAATTAGCGGCTTAAGAAGCAAGGAGCATGGAGCATGGAGTAAAAAGGGGATCCTACGGTTGGTGGGAGTTTTCACCATCACAAAGGGCAATAGGCAATAAGCAATAGGCAAAAATTTAATCAGCGAAATCAGTGGCTTAAGATTCATGGAACATACTTTGACTTACTTGCTCTCAACCTCGTGCTACAGTTCAGTAATAGTGGGTCAGAGAGCATG
>JANMVA010000079.1:0-4348 GCA_031392195.1 Saprospiraceae bacterium
GGATCTACGGATATTTTAAATATGTTTTTGATAATGATCTATCATTAAAATGAAAATCAATAAACTGGCCAGGAATCAATCAGGACCGGTATCTACGGATATTTTAAATATGCTTTTGATAATGTTTTATGATTGAAATGAAGATCGATAAACTGGCCAGGAATCAATCAGGATCGGTATCTACGGATATTTTAAATATGTTTTAGATAATGATTTATGATTGAAATGAAGGCCCATAAACTGGTTAAGAACCAATCAGATATTGGATCTACGGATATTTTAAATATGTTTTGGAAAAGGCAGATGATCAGTCCCAAAATCGACAATCTCAAATTGAACTCACCTTTTGCTTCTCAAAAAGAAAAAGGGGAAAACCGCTTATCGCTTTTCCCCTTTTCTGAATATCTGAAATGAATTTTATTTCTCTTTCGCTGTACGCTTAAAGCTATGGATCGTTGTCGTTTTTGGCTTGATCTCGCCTGTCAGGTCAGCCAGGATCGGTGCGGCAATAAAGATCGTACTGTAAGTACCTGAGATCAATCCCACTACCAATGCAAAGGCAAATCCTTTGATACTGTCACCTCCGAAAAACAACAGGGACAATACAACAAAGAATACCGTCAAGGATGTGATCAATGTGCGACTCATCGTGACATTGATCGACATGTTCAGGATCTCGTGCTTTGTCTTGCCTGTATATAAATTGAAGTTTTCGCGTATACGGTCAAAGATGACTACAGTATCATTGATAGAATACCCCAATACTGTCAGAATAGCTGCGATGAATGTCTGATCAACCTCCATAGAGAATGGTAACATTCCTTTCAATAACGAAAAGACGGACAATACGACAAGACCATCATGCAACACCGCAAGCACCGCACCTAATGAATATTGCCATTTAGAGAAACGGATGAGGATATACACAAAGATCAATGTCATGGCCAGGATACCGGCATAAAATGAGCTCTTCTTGATGTCATCTGCAATCGTTGGACCTACTTTAGCTGAACTAGTAATGTGCGTACCTGAAAAATCAGTTTGCTTAAATCCTTCAGCATCCAGGTTGCCTCCCGATACATTATTGATGCCTTCAAATAGCTTCTCTGCTACACGCGTTTGGGCATCAGCAGAATTATCATCGATTAAATAACTGGTTGTGATGTTGTATGTATTTACAGCATCAATTGATTTGACGATTGGAGCAGCACCAAATGTCTTCGTTAGTTCATTCCTGAGATTCTCGACATCAACCGCATCTTTGAATTCCACATTATAGGAATACCCTCCTCTGAAATCTACACCGAGATCAAATCCGCGCGTAAACATTGAAATAAGCCCGATCAGGATAAAGATGGATGATCCGATGTATGCAATTTTTCGCTTGCCAAGCCAGTCAACATTAATCCGGGAAAATAAATCTTTCGTAAGCGGAGTCCAGAATGTGATACTGCGTCCTTTTGAAACCCACCAGTCAATGATTAAGCGTCCAATTAATACTGCAGTAAACAAAGAAGAAATCACACCAACCAGAAGTGTAACAGCAAATCCCTTGATCGGTCCCAACCCAAAATAGGCAAGAACTAATGCCGAAAGGATCGTCGTGACGTTAGCATCGATGATCGCCGAATAAGAGTTTTTAAAACCATCGGCAATAGCCGTACGCAAACTCTTGCCTGCTCTCAATTCCTCACGGATCCGTTCATAAATAATTACGTTCGCGTCTACCGCCATACCAATCGTCAGTACGATACCGGCGATACCCGGAAGTGTCAGAACTGTTCCGATCGATGAGAGTGTTCCGAAAATGAAAAAGAGGTTAGCTAACAATGCGATGATGGCGATGATACCACTGCCACCATAATAGAAGACCATGAAGAACAATACGAGCAACATAGCCACGGTCATGGCGATCATAGACTTCGTTATGTTTTCTTTACCCAAAGATGGGCCGACCATCGATTCATGCACGACAGTGGTGCTTGCAGGAAGCTTTCCGATTTGAAGGATATTGGCTAAGTCCTGTCCTTCCTGAATCGAGAAATTACCTGAAATGCGACTGTCCCCTGTTGTAATGGCTTCATTGACACGAGGAGCTGACACGACTTCATCATCGAGTGCGATAGCGATCTCCCGGTTATTATCCTGAGCCGCTTTCGTTGTCATCTCAGACCAGATCTTGGAGCCGAGATTATCCATCCGAAGCGTCACAGCTACTTCACTTGTCATCGGATCAGGATTCGATACGGCATTGACGATGCGATCACCTTCAAGTGGAGCTTTTTCAGATCCTCTTCTCACTTTGATTGCATACAATTCATATTCATCGCTCACAACACCATCTGCATCCATGGTAGGCTTTGCGCTCCACATGAATCTGACATCCTGGGGGAAAATGGATTTCAATTGTGGATTGGCAAGCATCTCATTGATGCTCTTAATCTTATTTCGATTGGCAACACCCATGACAGCAAAGGGATACTGGATCGTCTGGCCATCGTAGTAATTTAATTTCAATGAAGACAGCAGCGGTCCATCATCTGAAGCAGGATCAGCAGACACCGGGACATCTGTTATGACCATCTCTGAATCAACCAGTGTGCCTGTAGTATCATAAATAGGTGTGTAGGAAGTATCCTTCCTGGTCAATGCCGTATCCAGTACCGCAATTGAACTATCACCGGAAGCTAATTTTGACAGTCTTGAATCTGCCGCAGCAAATGCTTCCAAAATGCCCGGATCCGATACACGATATACTTCCCAGAATTCAAGCTTTGCTGTTGATTGCAAAAAGTTTCTGGCGCGCTCAGTGTTTTCCACACCGGGCAGTTCCACTAGGATAAGGTCTCTTTTATTATCAAGCGACACGTTAGGCTGCACGACCCCAAGCTTGTCAATCCTGTCTTTCAGGCGCTTGAATGTGAGGTCTACCGTTTCATTTGCTTTCGTGCGCAGGATCTGGAGGACATCTTCATCCGAAGTTTCAAAATTGATCTCCTCCCGAAGGCTTGCATTGCGCGAGAAAATTGGAGCAAGCTTCTCTCCGTTGGAAACTTTATTCCATTCTTTTCCGAAAAGAGAGACATAATCCTCCTGTGCATTTTTCAATGCCTGATCAGCATTATCAAGAGCCAGCTTGAGTTGCGGATCCTTACTTCCGTTAGCCAGTGTTTCAATAAATTCTCTCAGGTCCACCTGCAATACAGTGCTGATACCACCCTTGAGGTCGAGACCGAGCGCAATCTGCTGTTGTTTTAATTTGTCATAGCTGAAAGATCCCAGGAGTGGAATATTCATCACAGGCTCGCTCGACATGGAATCGAGGTATTCGGACCTTGCTATTTTGTAAGAAGTGAGCTTCGCCGCTTCATCTGTCAATCCTGCTGATCTTGACGCTGCGTATCGATCGGCGTCCTTTTCAATTTTGCGGGTTGGTATTAAATAGAGATATTGTAGTAAACAAACCGCTGTAAGCAGAATCAGGAAAAACCTGATTATTCCTTTGCCTTGCATATAAACGTAATTAGGTAATAGCTTTCTGAAAAACTGCGCAAATATACTGCATATTCCCTAAGAGATCGGGGTGCGGCCAATCTTATGATATTAAATTTGTTTTTTTACTTTAATCTGTTGATTATCAATATTTTGATTTATAAACCCAATTTCTCCGGGTGAGTTCGTATTAACTATTTAGAGCTTCTGCAATGATCCTTTACTTCCTGAACCTGTCGTTTCGTAGTCCTGTTTTGCAAAAGCAAAATGCCTATTATTGTCCTTTCAAAAACCAATAAAAAACTTAAAAGAGATGGATCAGGATTTACAGACCTTATCGCCTGAAGAGATCAGTCAACTTAGGGATGCCTACGCTTACATCACCGTACTCATCGCCGGTGCAGACGGTAAAATCGATCCCGAAGAATTGTCATGGGCCGAAAAGATCACCCAGATCCGGACATTTGCCGGAGATGAGCGCCTTAAGTCATTCCATACTGACGTGAATGACGGACTCGGCACCCGCATCAGGCAATTAATAGCCGAACTTCCTAAGGAAACAGCTCCCCGCAATGCCATCATTTCTGGAAAAATAGCCCAGCTGAATCCGATCCTTGCCTCCATCGACCCCTCATTAGGCGCCTATCTCTACAAAGGCTTCAAAAGCTTCGCTGAGAGGATTGCCAAAGCATCCGGAGGATTCCTTTCTTTCTTCACCATAGGACCGGAAGAAAAGAAATGGGTAGGCTTGCCAATGCTTACGCCTATAATCTATACTTCAGAGGAAGAAGAATAGACACCAAAAGGTGTATTTCTAATTCTCTTTACTGGCTATCCGTCAATATTTTAAAAGCAC
>JANMVA010000096.1:0-4785 GCA_031392195.1 Saprospiraceae bacterium
GACAAAGAAAATTTGTATTTGTTTATTTTAAATAGTGCCAGAGATGAATCAACCTGTTATTGATCTGCAGGAAGCGTTGCGAGAATATTTTGGTTTCAGCCAGTTCAAAGGCGAACAGGAAGAAATCATTGAGACTGTGATGGAAGGTAAAGACTGCCTGGTCATCATGCCTACAGGTGGCGGCAAATCACTTTGCTATCAATTACCTGCTTTGATGATGGAAGGTACAGCCATTATCATTTCGCCCTTAATCGCCCTGATGAAAAATCAGGTGGATGCAATACGTGGATACAGCGAAGGTGATGTCATCGCACACTTTCTCAATTCTTCACTGGGTCGAAAAGAAATCGCACAAGTCAAGGAAGACATTGCCAGCGGTGCAACCAAATTGCTTTATGTAGCCCCTGAGACACTGACCAAAGAAGAGAACCTGGAGTTTTTCAGCAATGTGAATGTTTCGTTCGTAGCGATTGATGAGGCACATTGCATCTCCGAATGGGGCCATGATTTTCGTCCTGAGTACCGGAACATCCGCTCGATGATCGAACGGATCGGAACTAATATTCCTGCTATCGCGCTGACGGCAACTGCAACACCAAAAGTGCAGACTGATATTCTCAAGAGTCTTGACATGCGCAATGAGCGCAGGTTTATCTCCAGCTTCAACAGGCCAAATCTTTATTATGAGGTAAGACCAAAACTGAATAAAGATCAGACCGTTAAAGAGATCCTTCAGATCCTGAAAGGAGCCGGCAGTCCTTCGGCTATCATCTACGTTCAAGCCAGAAAAACGACCGAAGAATTAGCTGAGGTTTTGAGATTAAATGGAATCTCCGCTGTGCCTTATCATGCAGGCATGGATGCAAAATCCCGCTCGCAGGTGCAGGATGCATTTCTGGGCGAAGAGGTGAAAGTGATTTGTGCTACGATTGCATTCGGCATGGGTATCGATAAGCCGGATGTGCGTTGCGTCATACATTATGATATTCCGAAGAGCATTGAAAATTATTACCAGGAAACAGGACGGGGTGGACGTGATGGTCTTGAAGGTTCTTGTTATGCATTTTATGCTCCGAAGGATATATACAAGCTTGAAAAGTTTTTGCGAGATAAACCTGTAGCAGAACGTGAAATGGGTGGCCAGCTTTTAGAAGAAGTTGTCGCCTATGCGGAAACCAGTGGTTGCAGAAGAAAATTTCTCCTTCATTATTTCGGTGAAGAATATGATGATGGTCAATGCGATGGCAATTGTGATAACTGCCGCTTCCCGAAGGAAAAGCATGAAGTGAAAAATGAAGTGAAGAAAGGGCTTGAGGTAGTGATGCAATTAAAGGAAGGTTATTCAACCAAAGTGATCGTTGATTTCCTGATGGGCAAGACCAGTAAGGAGATGAATGAATACGGCTTTAATATGCTGGAAGGGTATGGTTCCGGCATAGAGAAGGGTGATGTCTTTTGGTATTCCATCATACGCCAGGCATTATTAGCAGGACTGCTTGAAAAAGAAATTGAGAACTATGGTGTGCTAAAAGTGACAGCACAAGGAAAAGCCTATATCCAAAAACCAAAGAGTCTGAAAATTCCGATCAACAGGGACTTCTCAGTGGAAAAAACATCAGCAGATGATGCTCCGGCCAGGATGGTGGCACTTGATGAAGTGTTGGTTGCTCAGCTTGAAGATCTGCGAAAAAGAGAAGCGAAGAAGAAAGGTGTCCCGACATGGGCTGTATTCCAGGATGTATCGTTGCAGGAAATGGCAACAAACTATCCGGTTAATATGGAAGAACTATCGAACATCAGTGGGGTATCGATGGGCAAGGCGCAGAAGTACGGTAAGGCTTTTGTCGAAGTCATTAAAAAGTATGTAGATGAAAATGAGATCGAACGTCCCTCTGATTTCATTGTTCGCCAGGTAGCCAACAAATCAAAGACGAAAGTTCAGATCATCCATTCGATCGACCGCAAAATGCCATTGGAAGATATTCAACGCACAAATTCACTCACACGTGATGAATTGCTGGAAGAACTCGATATCATCGTCGGTAGTGGTACCAAACTGGATATCCAGTATTATCTCGATACCATGATCGATGAAAGCATCCAGGAAGAGATCTATGAATATTTTATGAAAGCAGAAACTGATTCTTTCATTGATGCTTATCATGCACTGAAGGATGATGATATCACCGCAGAAGAAATCCAGTTGGTCCGGTTAAAGTTTTTGTCGGACGTTGCGAATTAATTTACGAATTACGATTGACGAATTACGATTTACTATTTCTTCAGTATATCTGCAGCCAGGAGTTTTCTCCGGCTGCTCCGTATTCCGTTACAGGTAACATCTAACCACTCAGAACTAAGAACTCACACAGATTCTCACATTCTCACATTCTCATTTTCTCACTTTCTCACATTCTCACATTCTCATTTTCTCACCTTCTCACCTTCTCGCATGATCAATCGGATACACATTATCAACGGCCCAAATCTCAACCTGTTGGGGAAAAGAGAATCTGCTATTTACGGCTCAACTTCTTTTGAAGAGTATCTCGAAGGTATTCGTGGAAACTATCCGATGGTCCAGCTCGATCATTATCAATCGAACCATGAAGGGGACCTAATCGATCACTTGCATGCGCACGGTTTCGAGGTGCATACAGGGATTGTACTCAATGCAGGTGGATTCACACATACCTCGATCGCATTGAGAGATGCTATTGCGGCAATTGAGAATCCTGTGGTGGAGGTGCATATTTCAGACATCTATTACCGTGAACCATTTAGAGCTATTAACTATCTCAAAGATGTCTGTGTCAACAGCATCGTTGGAAAAGGACTCGAGGGTTATAAGATGGCCATCGATCATTTGTTAGCCATGTGATATAAATTTTTTATACCCGTTACGTCCCAAAGTCTTCAAATACATTCAATGCCTCCTGCAACCTGTTGAAGAATAAACCTGCATGATAACCATCAGCCAATCCATGATGTAATGTCAGGCCAACCGGCATCAATCTGAGCCCACCTCGTTCATAATGCTTTCCAAAAACAATCAGTGGAATGGAATGATTAGCATCCTTCCTGAACGGATGCCTGAAACTGGTAAAAGAGATCCACGGAATCGGGGAAAAATAAAATCTTCCGAGGTCTTCATCTTTCGGATCCATATCTTTTTTATTCTTTTGGTTTTCAAATTCTACCAGAGCATCCTTGAGAAATAGGTTGAAATCACTTTGGTATTTAAAATAGCCAAAACCGAAAGTCTGATTATCATACAATATGGTAGAGCCCGGGTGTATAACATCAAATTCAATGACGCTACCATCGTCCATAATCCGTTGACGGAAAGCATCAATGCTATTCCCAACTTGCGTAGCTATATATAAAAAGGATAAAAAGAAAGAAGACTCATTTCTCTTTGTGATTTTATAAAAACTGGTCACATCCAAATCGGCTGAAATATCCCATGTTGGATTTTCGAACTTTTGAAAAAAAGTAAATAATGCGTTTCGTTGCCAGTGTTGGAGGTATACTGATTTATACATTGTATTAAAATCAAATGAAACTATGTTCTCTCATCCAAAAACTTCGGACAGGTCGCAACCTGCCCGAAGTTCTGACTTTTCCTGAATAGCTAATGTTCTTCAGACTATCTTCTAATGAGCTAAGTGAGAGATGCTCTAAAAATTATATCTCAATCCAATCTGTGCTCTCCATCGACTGGCCAGACTAAAGTCATTGAAAATAGCAGTCTTTTGGTCCGTATCAAAACTATATGTTGGTAATCCGTCGGTAACACTCACGCTAATAGGTTGAACAAGTCCTGTGTTCGTTGCTATTTCTCTCACACCCCATTTTGAATTAACCAGGTTACCTACATTCAGGACATCAAGGCTCAATTGAAAATTGTGACCATTACTCATCCGAAATTCCTGCATCAACCGTACATCCCATGTGGAATACCAGGGACTGACAGCCCCATATTTTTCAGCTATTTCCCCACGGTGTTCACTCAGGTATTCATCCTGGTCGATGTATGATTCAAGAGCTATACGTTGTGCAGAAGCATCCCCTGCAAAATTCATTTGATCCAGATCACCTTCCGTTGGGATATAGATAAGGTCGTTCAACCCTGATCCGTCATTATTGATATCACCGGAATAAGTATAACTGTATCTGCCACCTTGAGCATACTCGACAAACAAGGCAATATGTGTTGACCAGTTGCCGCCATAATTAAATCGCTTATACATCGAGCCTACGACTCTGTGTTTATTTCCATACAATGAAGGTGCGAGCACGGGTGTATTCGAATGTGCAACATTGGCAGGATTACGATCATAGGCATCAGAAGAAATCTCAGCATCAATAGAGGCAGCATCCTTGGAATCCAGGTAATTGTATGCAAGGCTCCAACCAGCATCATCACCGTAATCCCTTCTGATCTGTAGTGATCCATTGAATGAACTGCCCAAATCTGTATTTGTAAATACATAGGCATTTGTTGGTGCACCAAATACAAGTACACGATCATTAAGTGTGTAGACCGGCCTTGTACCTGGTCCGGCAAGTGTACCTGTGGGTGGTCTCAGTCCGTAATTCCTTACAATCGCTGCATGAATGTCTTTCGTATAAATCAAATCCATACTCACAGTCCATCCTGTTCCAAACTTACGGTCAAAGCCAAGATTGGATCTCCAGACCTGGGGGTATGGATTTGATTTATACGAAAGACATTCATGCAGCGATTGTAAGGAATTACGGACTGAGACCACCCACAGGTAC
>JANMVA010000167.1:0-2761 GCA_031392195.1 Saprospiraceae bacterium
TTGCCGCCGATCACCGGGCAGGGCACCAGCGCCGCGTAGAGCATGCCGGGCTGCTTGACGTCGATGCCGTACGTGGTGCGCCCGCGCGATTTGTCATGCATACTCCAGCATTCCACCCAGCGTGACCCATCCTTCATGGTCATTGAGGCGACCTCGCATGCAATCGGCAACGGTGTTTGGTTGCTGGTGGATTTCCTTGAGCATGAAATGCTCGTACCCACCCTTTTCAAGCTCCTCGATCTTCAATGATATCTCTTCGATCCTCGGTTTCTGGATCCTGTTCTTGCCGTCTTTAATCGTCACTCCATGATGACGATCGAGTATAGCAATCTCATCGTCCTTCAGGTAGATCACTTTATTCGTATAACGAACGATCGGCGTTGCATCCGAGCCAATGAAATACTCATTATCACCGATACCCACGACAAGCGGGCTTTGTTTTCTCGCGGCGACCAGTACGTCCGGATTTCGTTTATCAGCAATAACAATTGCATATGCGCCGACTACTTTCGACAATGCCATACTGACCGCATCAGCCAGGTCGAGATTCTCCCTTTCTTTATAAGCTTCAATCAGATTGAGGAATACCTCTGTATCTGTTTCACTTTGAAAGGTGTACCCATTTTTTGATAAGGCTTCTTTTAGTACTGAATAGTTTTCAATGATACCATTGTGGATCATCGCCAGGTTACCGCTGTTAGAAACATGTGGGTGCGCATTGATATCATTTGGTTCTCCGTGTGTAGCCCAGCGCGTGTGGCCCATGCCGGAGGTGGCATCGAGCTCCTGTATCCCAATAAACTCTTCGAGGTCAGAAACCTTTCCTTTTTTCTTGAACACAGTCATATCACCGTTTAGCAATGAGATGCCAGCACTGTCATAGCCCCGGTATTCCAGTTGCTTCAGGCCCTGTATCAAGACCTGGTAAGCAGGGCGATGGCCAATATATCCAACGATTCCACACATAATGATCGGTGTTAACCTGGTTCTAAATTGTTATGATGCCGGACGAATCGTGATTCTTTTCTCAGGAGAGGGGCATCAATTCGGCTTTCTGATCAATCAATAAAAACAGGAACAGCGTGAATGTTTATAGAGCTGTGTAATAAATTCTGAGACGCGGTGCATACTTCAGATGACCGGGTCCAAACATCACTGACCTGTTAGGAACATTTCCTTTGTCAAATGGATTGAAATATATGATATTTTCTTTTTTCCCCTGGAATATGTCTTTGACCTGGGCTGTCACCTTCATGTTGTATCGGTAGACAGCAGGAGGCCCGGCTTCAACGCTTTTGAGCACACCGCCATAAAGTGTTTCATATCCCTCACTTGCCTGGTTGCCACCCGTTCGGGATAATGCCACTGAAACGTCCAATGAATTTTGAATAGTCGTATCGGTCTTTTCCTGTGTGACCAGGTGTTGGATGGGAGGGTAAAAATTGGACTGATCCCCCGGAGGGAAAGTGCAAAAGACTTCCAGTTCGGCCTGGTTGATGATGATATCTCCAAGCTTATTGAGATCATTAATGACCATTTTAGTGGTGAGGCCTGACAAGCCCTGTACAAACCAATAATCATTTTCAGGATCCGCACTGAGTGAAGCTTCTGCAAAAGAACCTGTATAATCATGCTCCATGTAAACGGTCTTGACACTGGCCGGTGTAAATACAAATTTCAATTCCTGGTCGAGAGATGCTCCTTTATCAAAAAAGAAAGACAGTCCGCTTTCGAAATCCAGTAAATCAATACCAATCATCGTATTGCCGGCACCGGTCATCCGGATATTCAGCCCATTGAAATAATTGAGAAAGCTGTCAATATGTGAAAACACGGAAGAATCCTGAAGGACAATCCCGCCAATATTATGGACAGGGATCGGTATTCGTATGTGAGGCGCTACCGTCACAGTATCACCCGAAGTAATGATCGTCACACTGTCTTTCGGTTTTGGAATAAATGTGAGTGAACCCAGGACAGTCATTTCTGTTGTGAACCGCTGATCTGAGTAAAACTCGGTTGTAAAAGTAGGCCGCTCGGTCATCCTGTAGACTTCGATGGTCACAGGTGTATTGAGGTCGCCGTAATTGCCGAGTGTATCATACTTCAACTGCAGGATGACGGAATCGATAAAGGCATCCTTGAGGGCAGTAGAGATAGTTGGTAATAGTGGTTGTGCAAATATTTCTGTTTTGTAATGGCCGAAGATCGGATCATTGATATCACCCAGCAAATACGTAATCAATTGACGGCTGCTGAAATCGCTGTGCACGAGAATGCTGTCTGTGCGCTCTGTGAAAAAAGACAGATCAAAAGTATCCTGAAAATTCAATGAAGCCTTTTCATCTTCCAGGAAATCCGATCCGATCAATACGGGCTTGGTGCATGATAGTACAACCAGGAAAGCAGCACATGCAATAAATAAAAACCTTCGATACAAAGCCATAAGAGAATCCAGTGTTTCTAAGCTGTGATTAGTTCATCAGCTCTTTGTAGAAATCGAAATAAGCCGGCAAAAAGCTGTCCTGGTCGTGATAAGCCAGGGAAGGTTTATTAGTGGCTTTTACTTCTTTTGCTAAAGTAGCGTCGAGTTTTTTAGCACCCATGATCAGGGCATCCGCATACTCCATCGCACCTATGTGAAGCTTAACGTGGCCGCTACCGTTTTGGTATGCCAGCAAATCCTTTGGCTGCAGATTATTGATCGAAGCCTTAGTGAAGAAATCCTTGTCGAAATTGGACTCAAGGCTCTCATTATACA
>JANMVA010000225.1:0-4049 GCA_031392195.1 Saprospiraceae bacterium
CTTTTATCCGCCAGTAAATACAACACCGCCATCCGCACCGCTACCCCATTCTCCACTTGCTGCAGAATAATGGAATGCTCAGAGTCAGCAATATCACTGGATATCTCCACTCCCCTATTGATGGGCCCTGGATGCATGATGACGATTGGTTTGGATAATGAATCTAAAATTTTTCTGTTCAATCCGTAATACAAAGTATATTCCCGGATACTCGGAAAATATTTGATCTGCTGCCGCTCTAATTGAATGCGCAACACATTCGCAACATCACACCACTCCAATGCTTTTCGCAGATCATACTCGATTGTCACACCGAGGCTTTCAATAAACTTTGGCATCAGCGTCGGTGGTCCACAAAGTTTAACTTCTGCACCAAGCTTGTTGAGACAATAAATATTACTCAGCGCAACGCGCGAATGTTTGATGTCACCGATGATCACAATTTTCTTTCCCTTCACTGAACCTAATCGTTCGCGAATCGAAAATGCATCGAGCAAAGCTTGTGTCGGATGTTCGTGTGTACCATCGCCTGCATTAATGATGTTGGCATCGATGTGACGTGAAAGGAACATGTGTGCACCTGGAGCCGGATGGCGCATCACAATCATATCCACTTTCATGGATAAAATATTATTGACAGTGTCGAGCAATGTCTCTCCTTTACTGACCGAAGAGGAGCTCGCACTGAAATTGATCATATCAGCACTCAATCGCTTTTCAGCTAATTCAAAAGAGATGCGTGTGCGGGTGGAATTTTCAAAAAAAAGATTGGCAATGGTGACATCCCGAAGCGAAGGGACTTTTTTGATCGGGCGATTGATCACTTCCTTAAACTGGTCCGACGTCTCAAAAATGAGCTCAATGTCATCCCGGGTGATGTATTTGATCCCGAGAAGATGCTTTGTGCTCAGTTGTGGATTCGCCATACTATCCTTTTATATCTTCTTTGCTTGAATAAATCCTGACTTTCCCTCCACGTTCGCCTTCCCATTCTACTTTCACATATGCCTGGTCGAGGGCATCGACCGCCATCCCTGAATAATCCGACTGGATCGGTAAATCCCGGTTAAACCTCCTGTCGATCAGGACCAGAAGCTCGATCTTTTCCGCGCGTCCGTAATGCTGTAATGCTGATATCGCCGCCTGGATGGTCCTGCCCGTGTATAGGACATCATCTACAAGAATAACCCTCCGGTTGTCTACCAGGAAGTCCATCTTGGTGATGCTCGCCTTTAACGGCTCATGCCTGGTCCTGAAATCGTCCCTGTGGAAGGTGATATCCAGAAGTCCATAAGTAATTGAATTCTTGGGAGCAATTGCCTTTAATCGCTTAATAATGCGCTCTAAAAGGATTGTTCCGCGAGGTTGAATACCGATCAGGCAGGAATTCCGGAAATCGCCATGGTGCTCGATCAGCTGGTGAGCCAGTCTGTCCAGTACGAGGTTGAGTTTTTGTTCGGATAAAATGACCCTTCCGGCGCCCATCACCCGCAAATATAGATTATCCTTTTTTGCTATGCTTCGCATATCAAAAAAGGATACCATTTCTTCTCACTAGGCTTGTTACTTTTTTCATTGCCAAAAAAGTAACCAAAAAGTCTAGTGACCCAAAAAACTTCCCTAATCTTTCGATCAATTGTTTGTAACCGGGTATGCTTGCTCGCCTTTTCGTTTTTCACTTACCCGGTTTTTTTCTCCGAAATGAAAAAAACCGGCTTCCGGAACGGTCGAACAATTTTGGGCCACGGATTTTCTCCCGAAGATGAAAAATCCTATATCAGATGTTTGCGCTCTTATGATCAAAACCAAAAAATGGAAAAAGGGTCCCCGGTTGGTGAGCTGTCGGACGAGGATGAGTTTAGCAGGTCGAACCATAGAGGATTTAGGGGTAAAGCAGGGGATGCTTGCGCGCCTGCTAGTATTTCATGACCCTCCTTTTTCCTCTTACGGACGGAAAAAGGAGGCTTTCAAGAGTTCAGACAGTTTAGGACTACTGAATTTACTTCACGAGTTGAAAATTCTAAGTCCAGTAACCCCGCTTGAAATTTAATGATTAACATATCTCAAATCCAAAGTATTCTATCCATCATGCATAAATTTATCAGCAGCCGACAAAACAACAGACTACCTTTTTATTTTCCCTATGCTCTATGCCCTACGGTTACTGGCTGCAGCACATGGTTGAGCGCAAGCAGGTCGAAGTATGCACTATGCTTTGAGAATTTCATGAGGCGGGCTTAATGCCCGCAAACTACTCCATGCTCCATGCTCCATGCCCCATGCTTTTTTTATCTTCCCCTCATGATTTCAAAGCTCCTCCTGGCTGGAATACTGAGCACCACATGTCTCATTTTGCAGGCGCAAAAGATTGAACTTTCAAACTCCTCCTTCGAAGGCGAACCACGCGATGCCACGGTACCGCAAGGCTGGATGGGCTGCAAGGAAGGGACCACACCAGATATTCTGCCTGGCTATTGGGGAGTGTACTCAGATCCTTCAGATGGCAACACATTTGTAGGCCTGATCACACGGCAGAATAATACCTGGGAAACAATCGGTCAGCGACTGCCCTCTATTTTGAAGAAAGGAATTTGCTATTCATTCTCACTGGATCTGGCGCATTCAGATACTTATTCGGGCTATAACAATCCACTGAGGTTGCGGATCTACATTTCAGAATCGAAATGCGGTATGGATCAACTCATCTTTGAAAGCCCACTTATCGAACACCTGGATTGGAAATCCTACCAGGTGAAGTTCACACCTGAAAAAGATTACAGATACATCCACATCGAAGCTTATCATGACCAGCGGCCGGTTGAATACAAAGGAAATATCCTGATCGATCGCATCAGGCCTATTATGAATTGTGACAGAACTTAATTCACATCTTCCAACTCCTTCTCCAAATCCTGAAGCAACTTCCGAAGACGTTCACGATCCGCATCCGTCAGCTTTTCCGGTTCAATTTTCTTCAATTCGACTTCCAACTCTTTAAGATCCCCGACTTCTTCTTCTGTCTTCACAGTACCATCATTTTTCTCTTTATCCAATACATTGTCGATCCGGTCAAACAACCTGTCCAAATGGCCGTCATCATATTTGTCCTTTTGCCGTTTGAGAAAATCACCCACTGAGCGACCCAATTCTTTTGTTTCACTGACAATCTCACGCGCTTTCTCTTTGTCTTCACCTTTTCCAAAAAAATAGGTGTAACCCACTATTCCGACCAGCAGGATAAGAATGAGAAAGATCAGATTTTTCATAAACGGATGATTTTGAAGAGATTCTTTAAGCAGATGCTAATTTAAAGGAAGCAGTGACCAATTTCAATTCTTTTCCGACGAAGACCTTCTATTGCCTCTACTTCAGGTCGTTCTACCTATTTTTGCCCTCCCTTACTAAAAGAAAGAATGAAACTCGATTATCATCATATAGAATCCAGGTGGAAACAGAAATGGGCGGAGAATGATTTGTACAAAATATCAGAGGATCACACCCAGCCAAAATATTATGTGCTGGACATGTTTCCCTATCCATCAGGTGACGGATTGCATGTAGGCCATCCTTTGGGCTACGTCGGGAGTGATATTTATGCCCGGTACAAAAGGATGAGCGGTTTTAATGTTCTGCATCCGATGGGTTATGATGCATTTGGACTGCCTGCCGAACAATATGCACTGGATACCGGTGTACATCCCGCAAAAAGCACGACTGATAATATTACCCGGTTTCGTTCACAGCTCGACAACATTGGTTTGTCATTTGACTGGAGTCGCCAGGTCAGAACAGATGATCCGGACTATTACAAATGGACGCAATGGATTTTCCTTCAATTATTCAAACATTATTATGATAAAACTGAAGGCAAGGCATTCCCGATTACAAAACTGATCAGCATTTTTGAAAAATCAGGAAGTACCGGAGTCAATGCTGCTGCTTCAAAACATGAACCATTTAGCCCCGGAGATTGGAATAATATGTCTCCCATTGAGCAAAGCAGCATGCTGATGAATTACAGGCTTGCTTATCGTAAGAGCGGGTATGTC